>CAYRBL010000155.1:0-7744 GCA_964422385.1 uncultured Bacteroides sp. | reverse complement strand
GTTTTGAACTGGCAATGTGCCGTAACTATACAAGATTATAGCTGTAGTATCATCAACACTTACTATTTTTACTGGCCTGTAATTCGAATTAAAATATGTTTTAGTCCAAAGGGTATCAAGCTGGCTATTTAATTTATACAATACTGAAGTTGTTGTTGTTTTGCCTAAGATTACAAAGCCATTTGCACTTATTGTGTCTGTTGATACAAAAAAATCGTTGCTACTGCTGACACCATAAGTTTTTTGTGTAATAATAGCTCCCGAAGTATCGCATTTAAGGATTTCTACATTTACAACAGATGATGTTGTATAATTAGTTTCGCCAAAAAGATACAGATTATTCTGTTTGATAATAATATTTTGAAGATACTTATTCAAATAGTTTTTCGACCAAAGCAGCTGTCCTTTTTGATTCAATTTTAACAGCAATCCATTATTCAAGCTATCCGTTCCTAAAATATAAAGGCAACTATCTGTTGTTTCTTTAATCTTTAAACCGTACTCATTGTTAATGCCTCCAATCTTACGCGACCATAAACTATCGCCATTATAAGCATATTTTACAATTAAAATATCGGAAGTTATTACTTTGTTGTTGGACACATCCACACCCACCGAATCCGAAATATTCCCAACAACTACAAAGCCTTTATCCAAAGTTTGAATACCGCAACTACCACTACTGCCATAGGTATTCGAAATCTTTTTCACGAAACTATTTTGGGCAATCGTATGAAAAGAAAGCAGAAAAATTAAGATAGATAGTATTATTACTTTAAGTTTGGCTATTGTAAAATTCATTCGATAAATTTTCCAACAAAGATACTATATTATATAATACAAGTAGTGGTTTTTAATAAAAATATTTTAATTCGATTAGGCCTATCTTTGACCCTAAACATCTCTATTGATTTATTTTTTTAGCTTTAACTAAAATATTTTTTATTAATTAAATAATGAACTTATATGAATGAAATTTGTATTAACTTTGCAAAAAAATATTTTTATGACACTAATCAATGAAAAATATGTAAACCCATTTACTGACTTTGGTTTTAAGAAACTTTTTGGAGAAGAACCAAACAAGGATTTATTAATTGATTTTCTAAACTCTCTTATTCCAAACCAAAAGATTATATCTTTAACATACAACAGAGTTGATCGCTTAGGTTTGACTGAGGAAAACAGGAAACCAATATTCGATTTATTTTGCGAAAATGAAGCAGGTGAAAAATTTATAGTGGAGATTCAAAAAGTAAAACAAAAATATTTTAAAGACCGTAGTTTATTTTACAGCACATTCCCTATTCAAGAGCAGGCAATAATGGGTCAGAATTGGGATTTTAAATTAAATGCAGTTTATTTTATTGGGATATTAGATTTTATTTTTGATGATAAAGATAAAGATAAATCAATAGTTACAGAAGTTAAACTATTAGACACAAAAAACAATACTACATTTTATGATAAACTAACCTTTATTTATCTTCAAATGCCTAATTTTAATAAGAAAGAAACAGAATTAGAAAATCATTTTGAAAAATGGTTATTTGTGTTGCGTTACTTACAAAATTTACAAAAAAGACCAAAAGCCTTACAGGATAAAATATTTGAAAAATTATTTAAAATAGCAGAAATAGCAAAATTCAATACCGAAGAAAGAATGGATTACGAAGAAAGTATTAAGGTTTATAGAGATCTGAGAAATTCAATTGATACTGCAAAAGAAGAAGGGATTGAAGTTGGAAAAATTGAAATTGCTAAAGAAATGATTTTAGCAAATGAGCATATTGATAAGATAATAAAATATACAAAACTTACAAAATCTTATATTGAGGACCTTATTAAAGAGTTAAAATCATGAAATCATTAATAGAACAAAATTGAATTTTAGTTATACCTCGACTCCATTCTGTAAACAATAATAATTAACTTATTGGCACATTAAATAGTGCATATATCCCTATATATTATTTTTTTTTACAAAGATACTATATTATATAATATGAGTAGTCGTTTTATAAAAATATAAAATATTATTTGTAATACACTTTTTTTATTATTTATTTAATTTTAAATAAGCTGCTATACATAAGCTATCTACCGAAAATATAATCAAATAAAACTAGATTTTATAATTATCACGGAGAAAAGTGTAAATCATCGTTGATTTATTCAATCTTCTGAAAAGTTAGTGTAAATCCACATTGATTTATCCAATCCTCTGAAAAATCAGTGTAAATCATCGTTGATTTATCCAATCTTCTGAAAAATTAGTGTAAATCCACGTTGATTTATCCAATCTTCTGAAAAATTAGTGTATTTGCACATGCAAATACACTTTATAAAAAAAACCTTCATCATTTGCATGGTGAAGGTTTTTTAATTCTAAATCTTATTTAAGATTATATACAAATAGAAATAGCTTTGAGGATTTCTCCGCTTTTAAGAAGTTCTTTGGCGTACAAATGCAGCATTTCTGTTCTTAATATAATATCATTTTCTTGTTTAAGAATATTATTATAGTGTTCATCCTGCTTATATTCTAAAATAGCATCATCGGTTGGAAATGCCACAACATTGCCCATCAATCCTAAATCGTTTCCTGTAAAGATATGAGAGTTTTTAATTTCTAAAGGCAATGAATCAATACCTATACTTGCTCTGTCGAGCGGCTTAGGCACCTCGAACAAAGAGCTGCCAACAGCATGGCAATATAAGTTAGCACCCATACGACCTATCCAATCCGTTTTACTTTGATCGATGCCACCTTTATCGTTTAAAATACTTTCTGAAACATGTATTTTCTTCCCTTCGCAAATCACAAGATTACCTGCACCACCTTCGGCACCAGTTTCAATAACCTGCCTTACGATACACTCTATTTGAAATGGAGATTCCTGCACACGGAATGGTCTTACCATATCACTTTTCAGTTGCGTAAAACCTGCTTTGGTAAATTCATTTACACCTTTAGGAAACTCGGCACTAGCAAGATTAAGCTGATGCACCATTTCGAAACTCACCAAATTAATAACTACTTCCGGAACCAATTTAAGATTCTCGTAGGTGTGCTTGGTAGTATTATCACGACCTCTGCGCGAAGGCGAAAAAACAAATATCGGGGGATTGATGCCAAACAAATTAAAAAAACTAAAAGGCGAAAGATTGGGATTTCCATCAGTATCTATAGTGCTAACCAACGCAATAGGACGTGGGGCAACTGCGCCTTGCAACAGCCCCATCATTTCGATTACAGGAAGCTCGCCTGCTATGTATGATTTCATTTGTTGAGATTAAATATTATTTGAAGGCAAAACCTGTGTGCGAACCTCGCCAAATCCTATCCTTAAATTATCTTTAGTAGCATGTCCGCGGATAATAATCGTATCCTTGTCTTCCAAAAAAGTTCTGGTAGTACCATTATTCAATTGAATTGGATTTTGTCCTTTCCATGCAAGCTCAAGTAAAGAACCATAAGATCCGCTATCAGGGCCACTTATAGTACCCGAAGCATACATATCGCACGAATTAATATTGCATCCATTTATAGTTTGATGTGCCAACTGCTGTGCAATATTCCAATACATATATTTAAAATTGGTATTACAAATAACAGTTTCGTCGGCATCAACAGGCTTAACAGCTGCTTGTAATTGGATATCGAAATTCTTATTTCCTTCCGATATAAGATATGGCAACACCTCAGGATCCTGCTTAGGACCTTCAGTTCTGAAAGACTCTAAAGCATCCAAAGTAACTATCCAAGGAGACACTACCGAGCCAAAACTTTTAGAAAGAAACGGTCCCAATGGCACATACTCCCAACGCTGAATATCCCTAGCCGACATATCATTAAATAACAACATACCAAAAATAGATTCTTCAGCATCCTTTACAGAAATGCTTTCGCCTAATTTAGTACTATTACATGTAATAAAAGCAATCTCTAGCTCGAAATCCATCTCTTTAGAAGGTCCGAAAACCGGATTTGGATTGTCGTTATACTTTAATTGCCCTTTAGGACGATGCAATGGAGTTTCCGAAATCACAATAGACGAAGCCCTGCCATGATAACCTACCGGAAGGTGTTTCCAGTTTGGAAGCAAAGCATTTTCAGGATCGCGAAACATTTTGCCAACATTAGTTGCATGTTCCATGCTTGAATAAAAATCGGTATAATCGCCAACTTTTATAGGCATAAGCATCTTAACAGCGTTATTCTGATAAATTATTTTCTCTAATAAATGTGTTTGAGATTTAAGTTCGGTGTTCTCATCCGAAAATAATTCAGCAATACGCTTCCTGATTTCTCCAGTTTTCTTTCTGCCTAAAGAAATAAAAGAATTCAAATTCTCTTGTTTGAAAATATCTGTATTATCAACAACTGTGTTTTTAAAAAATCCATATTGATTTAATGAATTCAGATTGATAATATAGTTGCCAATCCTGGTAACGGCTCTTGTTTTATTCCCTTTCAAAACCGCCATCCCAAACGGAATATTGTATAAAGGAAAATCTGAATCTTCAGGAACATTAAGCCATGAAGGACTGTTGTAAATATTTTGTGTCATTAATTTTAATTATAAAGTACCTCTTAATTCTTGTTCGTGTTCGATAGATTCGAATAATGCTTTGAAGTTTCCTTTTCCAAAAGATTTTGCACCTTTTCTTTGAATAATTTCGAAGAAGAAAGTAGGACGATCTTCAACAGGTTTCGAGAAAATCTGCAATAAATATCCTTCATCATCTCTATCTATTAAAACATTCAAACCTTTTAGCGTTCTTAAGTCCTCATCTATTGAGCCTACTCTTTCCATTACGGTTTCGTAATAGGCTTCAGGAATAGTTAAAAACTCAACACCTCTTTTGCGAAGCTCAGTTACTGTTTCAATAATATTATTTGTAGCTAAAGCTAAATGTTGAACTCCCGGACCATTATAAAAATCAATATATTCTTCTATTTGTGATTTCTTTTTTCCATGAGCTGGTTCGTTTAATGGAAGCTTTATTCTGCCATTATCATTGCTCATAACTTTACTCATCAAAGCAGTATATTCTGTTGAAATATCTTTATCGTCAAAAGAAATTAATTGGGTAAAGCCTAAAACATCTGCATAAAATTTAGCCCAGGTATTCATCTCATTCCAGCCTACATTACCTACCATGTGGTCGATATAAAGTAAACCTGTTTCCTCTGCTCTGAAGGTAGGATTCCACTCAACAAAACCTGGCATAAATGGACCATTATAGTTATCTCTTTCTACAAAAATATGGACAGTATCTCCATAAGTATGTATGCCCGAACAAACCACTTCACCCCATTGATCCGTTAATTTAGTTGGTTCCATATATGGTTTAGCACCTCTTTTAACAGTTTCTTCAAAAGATTTTTTAGCATCAGGCACCCAAAAAGCAGCTACTTTTACACCGTCGCCATGTGAATTACAATGTTTGTTAATTTCAGAATCTGGAACAAGAGAAGTTGTAAATACCAATCTAATCTTACCTTGTTTTACAACATAAGAAGTTTTTTCTTTATTTCCTGTTTCCAAACCACAATAAGCGATTGGTTGAAATCCAAAAGCAGCTTGATAATAATAAGCAGCTTGTTTGGCATTACCAACATAAAATTCGATATAATCTGTACCATTTATAGGTAAAAAATCGTTTGCTCCCATTTCTAATTATTTTTAATTTTTAATTGTTGTTTTATTTAACAAATAGTTATTCATTATGATAAATTAATTTTAATATTTAATATTTTTTAATAAAGTTTTTGCTTTCCTAATAGTCTAATAGCCTTTTCAATTTTAGGCACTTTAAACTCTAGGCATTTTAGGCACTCTTTTTTAATCCAGCCAAGATAAATGGTATTTTGAATCTTCAATTTCCAAAGCCTGTTTTGTTATCTTAAGAGGTTTAAAAGTATCTACCATTACTGCTAATTCATCAGTACCTTCTTTACCTATACTCTTCTCAACAGCACCTGGATGCGGACCATGAGGTATGCCTAAAGGATGTAAAGTTATCTGCCCTTTTACAACAGATTTCCTACTCATAAAATCGCCATCTACATAATAAAGCACCTCATCCGAATCTACATTGCTATGATTGTATGGAGCAGGTATTGAAAGCTTATGATAATCATATAAACGAGGCACAAAAGCACACATAACAAACTGATCTGTCTCGAAAGTCTGATGTACTGGAGGTGGCTGATGCACTCTACCGGTTATAGGTTCGAAATCATGTATTGAAAATGCATAAGGATAGTGATTGCCATCCCATCCAACCACATCAAAAGGATGACTGGCGTAAATATATGGAAAGATAAAATCCTTACGTTTTATTACAACTTTAAAATCTCCCTTTTCGTCATGTGTTTCCAATTCCTCTGGTCCTCTGATGTCTCTTTCGCAATAAGGGGCATGTTCAAGTAACTGGCCCATATTATTGATATATCTTTTAGGATATCTGAACGGACAATAAGATTCGACAATAAACAATCTATTTTCTTCAGTTTTAAATTCAATCTGGTATATAGTACCTCTTGGAATTACAAGATGATCACCGGGATAGAAATTAATATTCCCATAAACGGTTCTTAGTTTCCCTTCTCCAAAATGGACAAATATTAATTCATCAGCACCTGAATTTTTAAAGAAATAATCAGTTAAACTTTTACGAGGTGCAGCCAGATATAAATTTACATCCTGATTAACTAATACAGGCACTCTGCTTTCTAAATAGTCATCCTTTGGTGCAATATTAAACCCAATAAAGCTTCTATTTTGAAGATTTTGTTCTATGGCAACTTCAGGTTGAACATTGATTGCTTCGCCTGCTTGCTTAACAAGAGTTGGAGGATAATTATGATATAATAAAGAATAAACATCCGAAAAACCATTCGTACTTACTAGCTGTTCAGCGTATAGTTCACCATTAGCTTTCCTAAATTGTATATGTCGTTTATTAGGTATTTGACCTAGCTTTTTATAATGTGGCATAAACTTATTTTTGTTTTAATAAGATTTATAAACAAACAAAAACAAACTTTTCTTTTAAAAGATGGTATATTTTGTAAAATACCGAACATTGACAATTATCAATATTAACATTTTATTAACAATTATTATTTTATTTTCGATGTTTTTTAAGAAATTATTTATAAGTTTGCACTTTATTCCAAATAACACTTGTAATAAAAATTGTGTAATCAATTACTTTATTAAATTATCAAAAATGAAAAAAACTTTTACTTTATTTTTAATTTTTACTATGTTATATATAGTAGGTTTAAAAAATGGATTCTCTCAGTTAATCGTCAACGAAGGCTTTGAAACGACACCTCCTGCTGTTGGATGGACAACCACTTCATCAAATGCCTCCTATCCATGGTATGTTACTACAGCTGGAACTTATCCAACTTGCACTCCTCACACAGGAACACACATGGCTTACTTTAATAGCTTCAGCGCAACAGCTGGCTATTACTCTTACTTAACTTCACCTGCTTTTGATCTGACAGGAATAGGAACAAGTACCGGAAACGTTTCTTTTTGGGTTTACAGAGATGCAAGTGCATCATATCAATCAAATTTAGATAAAATACAAGTATTAATTAACACTTCTAATAGTCTTACTGGTGCAACATCTTTAGGCACTATTAATAGAGATATTACTCAATCTCCAGTTGAGATCGGAAGAGCGTCGTGTAGGGAAAGAGTGTTCAGAGCCGTGT
>CAYRBL010000154.1:0-7747 GCA_964422385.1 uncultured Bacteroides sp. | reverse complement strand
ACACTATCACCATCATTTGGATAATTCTTAGCAGCATTTATACCGCCTTGAGCAGCTATACTATGTGCTCTTCTTGGACTATCTTGTATACAAAATATCTTAACTTTAAATCCTAAAGCTCCTAAACTTGCAGCTGCAGATGCACCAGCTAAGCCAGTACCGATAACTACGATATCTAATTTAGGTTTGTTTGGTGGATTTACTAGATTTTGATGAGCTTTATAATGCGACCATTTTTCAGCTAAAGGTCCTTGAGGTATTTTTGAGTTTAATTGTGACATATCTTATTTATTTTATAAACATGAAAAATATTGGAATAATGCAAAAACCAACTGTAATAATAATAGAATAAATAGTAGAGAAATTCTTAATACATGGTGTGTATTTAGGATGATTTAACCCTATTGATTGGAATGCTGCTTGAAAAGCATGGTTTAAATGAAATCCTAAAACAGCAATCAATACTATATATAATATAGCATACGTATTATTGCTAAATAAATTTATTGTTACTTGATAAAAATTAGGCTCACCATCACCCATAGTAACATCATTAGCAACCCAACCCATTTTTCTGAAATAAAAATTCATAAAATGAATTATTAAAAAGATAAGCACAATTCCCCCAGTATATATCATATACTTCGAAAGAAAAGAAGTAGTAGTTTTATTGCTGACCTTATATCTTACTGGTCTTGCCATCCAATTTTGTACCTGAAGGATAATTCCCAACAAAATATGTAGTAGGAATCCAGCCATCAATACAATCTCAAAGACTTTAACAATGTAATTTGTACCCATAAAATGGGCTGCTGCGTTAAACCATTCGCCGCCATCATTTCTTAGCAAACAAAGATTAATTGCAAGATGTACTAACAGAAATACCATTAGAAAAATCCCTGCAAAAGCCATCACAAACTTCTTTGTTACTGACGATAGAGTTAAAAAAGAGTTACTCATGATAAAATGTTTTCGTTTTAAAAAATATTAATAATTCATTTTTTAATAATTTATTACAGATACTACATATTTTTTTCGTACGTTTGTACTGTAATTTGAGTCAACAAATATAGGGAAAATATTTAATTAACGAGACTAGTATTACTAATTAATTTTATTGACATATATCAACAAATGCTTATGACTATTAATAATGAACTATTTGTAAAAAATAGAAATAAATTAGCACAGAGGTTAAAATCGAAATCTGTTGCTATTATTAATTCAAATGACGAAATGCCGCGTAATGGTGACCAGTTTTTCCCTTACAGGCAGCATTCGGATATGTTTTATCTTACTGGTGTAAATTATAAGAATATTACACTCGTAATTTGTCCTGAACATCCTATCGAAAAGTACAGAGAAATTATTTTCTCTCCTGAACCCGATGAGTTAACAATGACTTGGTACGGTCATATTCCAGACAAAGATGAATTAAAAGCTATCTCTGGTATCAAAACTGTTATCTGGACAAGCGATTTCTATGCAGTTCTAAAAGACATTTTTATGAATAGTGAACATGTTTATTTAAATGCAAACGAACAAATCAAGTTTATGCCCGTAGTTGAGTCGCCCGACCAACGGTTTATAAAGAAAATAAAAGAAGAATATCCTTTACATAAACTTAAAAGATTAGCTCCGATTATTGCAGAACTAAGACTTTGTAAAGAAAAAGAAGAGATAGAAATAATGCAAAAAGCTTGCGATATTACTGCAACTACTTTCGAGAGTCTTTTAAAAATGGTTAAGCCGGGCATTAACGAAAGAGAAGTTTCTGCAGAAATTAGTCATAAATTTACTATAAATGGAGCCGAAGCACATGCCTTCCCTCCTATTTGCGCAACTGGTGTAAACGCTTGCACTTTGCATTATGTTGATAATAATTGTGAGTGTAAAAATGGCGACCTTTTACTTATTGATTTTGGTGCAGAATATAGTAATTATGCCGCCGATTGTTCGCGCACTATTCCTGTTAATGGAAAGTTTACTGATCGTCAAAAGGCCTGCTATGAAGCTGTATTAAGAGTACACAAAAAAATGATTCCTCATTTTGTTGTTGGCAATACTATTGACAATCTTAATAAAGAAACCTGTAAACTTATGGAAGAAGAAATGATAGGTTTAGGATTGTTTACAAAAGAAGATGTCGTTAATCAAAACCCTGAATCGCCTTTATATTTTAAATATTACATGCACGGTCTTTCTCACTTTATTGGATTAGATGCACACGATTCAGGTACCAAACAAACTCCATTTGCTCCAGGAATGGTGCTTTCGTGCGAACCTGGTATATATATAAAGGAAGAGAAAATAGGTATCCGTATCGAAAATGACATTCTGGTAACAGAAGACAAACCAATAAATCTGATGCAAAATATACCGATGGAAGTAGAAGAAATAGAAAAATTAATGCGTAAATAAACAACATATTAGGGGCGAATTGAATTCGCCCTTTTTATTTTATTTAGATCAGAGGACAAGCTTTTATATTAATCAACATTTAACGTTATTTCTTGACCATATTTTACAATTTCATTAACTATAGGGTTAGATATATCAAAATCTCGTTCTCTAAAAGGATGAGGTTCTATTCTACTATCTATTTTTCTTCTTAGTTTCATTAATTCCAATTGCATATCAATCAAATTGCTAAAATCATTAAATACAATAGCAATATCAATATCACTATTTTCATTATAATTTCCTTTAGCATAAGAACCAAATAGAATCATCTTTTTAAAATTGAAATTCCCTATAACTACACCGGCATATTTTTGTGCAATATTTATAGCATCTGTTTTATCCATAAACGTATTATTTTAATTTTTTCAATCCATTCTCTTGTAAAATCTTCATTACACAATAAATAAAATTCTCTTTTATAATCATCATAGCGTGCATTCAAGTTGAACGTCGTAACTTTATCAAGCCAATCTGACTGTTCTTCGGTCATTTCAATATTACTTAATTCTGCTAATCGATAAAGATTATGAATAAATGGGGCATGTTTCTTTAACCTATTTACATAAACAGCTTTTAATAGCTTTTCAATAGAAATGTGTCCTAAAAACAACGACCACCCAAATGATTTTGAATTATATAAATATATCATTGTCCTAAAGTCTTCTTCAGACGTATCAAGCCAATGCTTTACAATTTTATCTACATCTATTTTTGAATTTTCCTCTGTCATTATATTAGATTTTAGCTTGATATACAATTTAAACTTTTAATTAAAATTAAATATGATTAATTGAGGGGATATATATTTGTTGTTTTGTCAACCCTTATAAGGACAAGACACTTTATTCAATACTCATTTTTTAATATTTGATTTGTTATAAACTTATTTGAATTAATAAGCATTGATTGTTTCAAAAGCTCGTGTTCTTCTTTTGCAGTTAATTCTTTTTCTTGCTCAATCTCTATATAATCAAACTTACTTAAAAAATTAAGTAGTGCTTTACCAGATGGATTATTTGTAATATTTATTGTAATGTTTCGCATATTTATTTTTTTTTACAAAGGTAATACAATTTTTAATTATAATAACAAAAAATGTTTTTACTTTTTATAAAAAACAGGAATAAAATGATATTTCTGTTTATATTTAATAACCGAAGGCAAGGTTTAAATATAAAAGAAAAAACTCCAAAGAAGTGCAATGATTGTAGAAAATATCACAAAACGCATTATCCAAGCTCGAAGATGTGATATAATTTCTTTTTAAAAACACTAAGACACAAAGTTCACTAAGTTCCACTAAGGTTTTATTCTTAGTGTCTCTTTGTGTTCTTAGTATCTAAGTCTCTAATTGTTAATCATATTCATAACCTAAACTCGGGTTTAAATATGTAAAAGAAGAAGGACAATAACTTCTTTATTTAATAATTATAATACTATATAAATAATTAATTAGTAAAATGTATGATAGAATTGTAAATGGTATTTTTAAATAAAACATTGAATAATTAAACCAGTTTACATTATCTGGGAGTGTAACTTCTGGATCAAGTTCGACAGATTTTATAAATTTTTTTTCTCTTTTATGATAAAAATAATGTAATACAATTGAATGAGAATAATACTGAAGAATGTCGAGTAACAATGAAATTGCAAATAATATGAATGGTATTATAAGATCTGCTGATAATGTATTATTCTCTTTTTTAAATATCCAAATAATTGCAATACCAGCAAATGCCAATTTTCTATTATTATCACTTGTTTTTGTTGTAAAATTGAATTTACTTTTAAGTAGTTCAGATAGTTTCATTTTTTATAAATTTAATTTAATGATTTCCTGCCCCAGTATCATTAGTATCGTTTAAAACAAAAGTCTTAGAAGGTTTAAATGAAGGAATGTTGTGAGCTGGTATTATAATAGTTGTGTTTTTAGAAATATTTCTGCCAGTTTTCTCAGCTCTTCTTTTAACAATAAAACTCCCAAATCCTCTAAAATAAACATTTTCTCCTTTGATCAAATTTGCTTTGATTGTTTCCATGAATACTTCAACAACTGTTTTGATGGAAGCTTTTTCAATTCCTGTTTTGTTTGCAATTTCTGCTACGATTTCTTCTTTTGTCATATTTAATTATTTTAAATAACAAGGCGGTTTTACCCGCCTTGTTGGTTATTAATTATTTTTTTAAAATATTTGATTATCTCCTTAGTATTCGCTCAAGTTCTCTTGTTAATTCATCATGTCTTGCTTTTTCACTCTCAAGATATTTTCTTATTGCTTCTTTTGCATCTTCAGATGTTTTTGGATTGTTAAGAGCTTCTTCCAATTTATTATAATTTTCCATAGAATATTATTTTTTTATTATCTTAAACGTTTGTTTTGCATTATTGCCTATGCTTAACAGATAAATACCACCTGATAAATCCCCAAGCTCTATTGTTGAGTTTTCTTTGGTTAATATGCCTGATAAAACTGTTTTGCCTATTTGGTCTGTAATTGTATAAATAGAACCAATAAGACTTTTATTAATCTCTACATTAATTTGACTATTTGCAGGATTAGGGTATATATTAAACAATTTATTATTAGTTGTCTCAACTATACCAACTTGTAATGTTGAAAAAGACATATCACTACCATAAGCTGTCCCGTAAGAATTGGTTGCATATGCTCTAACATGGTATCCAGTATTTGGTGTTAGTCCTGTTATAGAAGAATTAAATATACCAACTCCTGTGCCACCTATTATTTTCTGATTTGTTATTGTTGGATTTGCAGAAGTAGAATAACAAACACCATATTCAGTTACTGCACTTTCACCCTCACATTGAACATTTCCACCGCTTGATGCAGTAGTTGATGTAATTGCAGACACTGCATTAGTTGTTAACGTAGGTATAAATTGTACATTTGGAAATCCTGTGTTTATTGGTAAATTTACACTAGCTGGAACATATGCCGGATTGTTATTTGGGCCAAATATATAAAACCCACTATAAGTTGCTACAATTAAATTAAATTTATATGTTGCACAATAATTGTAATCAAATACAAAATCATATTGAGCAACCATATTTACTGAACCTGCAGGTATTGGCTGTGGGACACCAAAAGAATAATTCCACCAACCATTATCGACAACATTACCTGAAATTCCAGGATGATTATTCCATACAGATATACCATAATACATATTATAATTAAATATTTTACCGTACATTTTAGTAGCTTGATAAATAGAAGTATTATTTAAATATGGATTTATCTCAACGGCTTCACCTGGATTAGCTATAGAATTACTATTCCCATGACTATCTGGATTATTATCATCATCTATTGTTAAACTTGCTAATGTATATGGCATAATAGGTATAGGTATACAATAAGTAGAATATTGACTTGCTCCTTCAACTACTATGAAATTTACATAAGCTGTATAACTAGTATGTACTGATGAGTCAATCCTAATTTCAAATTCATCTGTTGACCATGCCTCAGCATTCCATGCAACGTTGTTTAATCCAGCAGTACTATCAATTAAATGTACTTTAGGATCATTTGTTGATATTTTGCAAAGTCCGGATACTATAGATGTCCCATCTGTTTTATGATTAAAGCATTTAATCTTAAATCTAATGGGTCTATCAACATCAAGGAAATTATTTGGATTTGTATTATTATAATTTAGTGTTGTAGGTAAATCAAAACCAGTCAAACTAGCATTAGATGCTGAAGAAAATGCAATGTTTGTTAAATAAACTTTAGTGTCAGATGGACAAGGATTTGAAGCATCAGATATTTTAACATTGTCAATTGCCATGCCGTAACCCCATGTACCACCGTCACTATATTGAAAGCCCAACATTACATTTGATAAACCAATGTATATAGATGGCAATGTTATGGTATAAGTCGCCCAACCATAAGATGTAGCACCTAAGGGAAATGTATAAAGTGTACTCCAAGTTGATCCACTATTAGATGATATTAATACTTTGCCATAACCAGGTGTTTGTTCATAAAAACACGCATCAAAAACAAGTTGTGGGTTCGTAGTTGATACTAAACTAATTACAGGAGTTTTTAAAACATCATTACTATTATCAACATTAGGATCTGATGCAGCTGCTTGCGTTGCATCATCATTTACGGCAACATACCTTGTATGTGCTAGTATTGTAAAACCTGTACTAGAAAGTGCTGTTCCAGATTTCCATCCAGAAGAGGTATTTGAAGCTGGTTGAGTTTTTACCCAACCTGTAGGAAGTGCAGTTCCTGTAGTAGATTCAAAATCTTGGCTAAAGACTACTGTCTGTGCATTCATACTTCCTACTATTATAAAATAAAGTAAGACTAAAAGATAAAACTTTTTCATTTTATTAATATTTAGTTTTCCTACTCGTAAGGCTTTTCGGTACCGCCCCGTTTTTAATATTGGTTTCAGGTCTCCAATTTTTATTAAAAAAAAGTTTATCTATTAATCCTTATAGCTTATATTCATTATTTTAAGATAAAAATAAGGATTAATAGATAATTAATAATGTAATACGATTAGGTTTTTACTTATTTAATTTTCCTAATCTAACTTTAGCTTTAACAGTAGTAATCTTTGTAATGAAACCAATACCTAAAAACGGTTTAACTACTTTAGTTTCATATTGAGGATAAAACACAACGTCATATCCAGGATTTGCTATCATAATATTATAAAGCGCATAATTTGCTGTTTTATCTGCAATAACGTCTCCAATAACTGGTATAGTTGCAGCACTAATTGACATTGCTCCATTTTCAGCTGTTCCTGTTTTTTTAGTAAAAAATCTACTCCAATCTATACCTGCAATTTTTGTTGAAGTAGCTTCTCCAATCACTTGTTCAGATAAAGTAAAATCACTCTTATTTAGATTTACTTTAGTGTTTTGTTCTCTCATCGATTGGTTAATACTTGTGCAACTTGATAATAAAGTTACTACAATGATTACTAATAATAAATAGTTAATTGTTTTTTTCATTTTGTTATTTATTTAGTTTTCCTACTCATAAGGCTTTTCAGTTCCGCCCCGTTTTTTTAATTGGGTTCTGGACTCCAATTTTTACTCATTCTTTGCTTTCACTAAGCTTTTGTGCAAAGAAATTAAGATATAGCTCTCGTTTTTTATTAAATAAACAATATAAAAAAAGGCGTAAGACATTGCTTGTCCTTTGTATTCTGAGGTTCTACCAAAACCTGTTGCACAAAGTAAAGCAACGCTCACGCCTAAGCAGTGAGCGTTTTGCTTACT
>CAYRBL010000153.1:6391-7766 GCA_964422385.1 uncultured Bacteroides sp. | reverse complement strand
TTTACAGCATCTCTCGAACGAGCATTATAAAACATTATCATAGCTTCAGAAGCAGCAGTACCTTCATCTAATAAAGAAGCATTAGCAATAGGCATTGCTGTAAGGTCGCAAACCATAGTCTGGAAATTTAACAAAGCTTCTAATCTTCCTTGAGAAATTTCGGCTTGATAAGGAGTATAAGAAGTATACCAACCTGGATTTTCTAAAATATTACGTTGAATAACCCCAGGTGTAATGGTATTGTAATAGCCCATACCTATAAAAGATCTGAATAACTTATTTTTTGCACCTATTGCTTTGATATGATTCATATATTCATATTCGTTCAATCCTTTTTCAAGATTTAAAGGAGATTTTAAACGAATAGAAGCAGGTACAGTCTTGTCTATTAATTCATCAAGAGAATTAACTCCAATTTTTTTTAACATTAATTCTACTTCTTCTTCTTTTGGGCCATTGTGACGGTTTATAAAATTATCAGTAATCATTTGATTATGTATTATAAATTAATTATTTTGTTTTCCGAAATTACTTGGCAAAGATAGAAATTATTGATAAGATAGCGCTTATTTATTGTCATAAAAATTCTTTCATTCTTAAATATATTTTTAACTCTCTTTTTCATAATAGTTATTGTGCTGATTATGAATATTGTTTTCGCATTATTTGGGATAAAAATTATTGTTTAAATATTAATATTAAAAAAATATTTTTATTTGTTTGTGTGATGCTTATTTTTTTTGTAAGTTTGTAAAAAACTTTTAATAACTACTATTATGAGACAAAATTACGTTAGAACGCTCATGCTAATTGCTTTTGCAATATTAATTTCATTCACCTCTTGTCGGAAAAACAAAGATCAGAAATTAGTTGCGAGAGGAAATATAGAATTTGAGAAGAAAAATTTTGATGGTGCAATGGATTATTATAAGAAAGCACTACATGTAAATCCAAATATGTGGGAAGCATATTACGACATTGCTTTGTGTAAAGCTAACCTAGGAAATGATACAGGTGCTATCAATGATTATACCAGTGCTGCATTTATCAATCCAAAAGAAAATGTAAACATTTACATCAATAGAGGAAACTTATTGTTGAAGACTAAAAAATATGCAGAAGCACTTACTGATTATAAAACTGCATTGGACATGAATCCATCAAATCATGCTATCATTATTTCAATTTGCGAATGCTATAGAAATATGGAAAAATATGATGAAGCATTAGCTCAAATAAATAAACTATTAGTAACTGATCCTAAATTAGCATTAGGATATAGCGAAAGAGGTTATATTTATATTAAACAAAATAAATTTAAGGAAGCAATTGAAGACTTCGACAAAGGATTATCTTTTGATAGCAGCGACGCCAT
>CAYRBL010000153.1:1812-6291 GCA_964422385.1 uncultured Bacteroides sp. | reverse complement strand
TAAATAAGAACTGCAAATAACTTAACTCAAATAAAAATACAAAAGGTATAAAGTATGTAATATATACTTTATACCTTTTTTTATTTATACATTATATATAATAAGTGAAAACTAAAACGAAACAAAAACTTAATGTAGTGACCTTAGGTTGCTCAAAAAACATAGTAGATTCAGAAGCATTAATGAGTCAATTGAAAGGGCGGTACGAGGTTACTCATGAATCAACAAAAGATGATGCTGACATTGTAATTATAAATACGTGTGGTTTTATAAATGATGCCAAACAGGAATCTATTGACACTATTCTTTCTTTTGCTAATGCTAAAAAAGAAGGCAAGATTAAGAAAGTTTATGTGATGGGTTGCCTTTCGCAAAGATATAAGGAAGAATTGTCAAAAGAGATTCCTGAAGTAGATGGTTATTATGGGGTAAACGATTTCACTCCTATCCTTGGTGAGCTTGGTATTGATTATAAAAAAGAATTATTGGGTGAACGTATGCTTACAACTCCCATGCATTATGCTTATCTTAAAATAGCTGAAGGTTGCAATCGTAAATGTTCTTTCTGTGCTATACCTTTGATTCGTGGCAAGAATATTTCGCGTACCATTGAGAGTCTTGTTGAAGAAGCTGAGTGGTTAGTTAGCAAAGGAACTAAAGAAATTATCTTAATAGCTCAAGATCTCACCTATTATGGTATGGATTTATATAAGAAAAGAATGTTGGCTGAATTGCTCGAAAAGCTTGCAGTAATAAAAGGTTTGGAATGGATTCGTCTGCACTATGCTTACCCTGCATCCTTTCCGATGAATGTTATTGAAGTGATGAAAAAGCATTCTAACATCTGTAAGTATCTCGACATTCCCTTGCAACATATTAGTGATGATATTTTAAGTTCGATGAAAAGAAATATTACGGGTGCTCAAACTATTGACCTTATTAAAAAGATAAGAGCAAAGGTTCCTGAAATAGCTATTCGCACTACTTTAATTACTGGTTACCCCGGCGAATCTTTAAAAGATTTTAACGACCTTAAGAAGTTTGTAAAAGAAAGTAGGTTTGAGCGAATGGGTGTGTTTGTTTATTCTCCTGAAGAAAATACTTCTGCTTTTGAACTTAAGGATAGTATTCCTCAAAAGATAAAGCAACAACGATTGGAAGAGTTGATGGCTTTACAACAAAGTATTTCTGCTGAAATTAATCAAGCAAAAGTTGGCAATACTTACAAAGTAATTATAGATAGAAAAGAAGGTGAATATTGGGTTGGTCGTACTGAATTCGATTCTCCTGAGGTGGATAATGAAGTTTTAGTTTCTGTAAATAATAAGGGACTAAAGCTAGGAAACTTCTATAATATATCGATTACCAAAGCGGAGGATTATGATCTATATGGGGAGGTAAATTAGTTTATAGCTAAATATGTTATGAATTATTAGTTGAAATCATCCTTATTATAGCATCAATTTTTTTTAAAGGAATCTTATATAGAATTGAGAGAAATATTACAGATAAAAAAAGAGGCTAACAATTAAGTTAGCCTCTTTTTTTTATTTAGTTAAACTAATAATTATTTAACTACTACTAATTTTTTAGTTGAAGTATTGTTATCAGTTTTTAAAGTGTAGAAATATGTTCCACTTGCAAAATCACTAAGATTTACATCTATGTTATAGAATCCTGCATTTTTACGACCTTCGTTAAAAGATTTAACTTTATTACCTAAGAAGTCATAAATTTCAACAGATACATTATCTGTTTTCTTTAGTTCATAAGAAATTCTTGTTGAATTATTTGCTGGATTTGGCATGCATTGGAATAAATTAGCAGAAGTAGCGTTTTCTTTTATTCCAATTAAATCAGTTGGAGATGTATATAATCTAATCATTGCAGGAGCAGATGCTCTTGGATAGTAATACCATAAATTATCAGTATCGAATACATACATACTATAGTTTGGTTGAGGAGTTTTGCTACTACCTACAGCCATCCAAATAGAATCTGTTCCACCAAAAGCTTGTACTGCTACAAAATAAACTGAATCTTTATCTAATTTAGTTTTTCCACCTGAGTAATCATTAAACATTAATTTAATTGCTGGAGGAGTATTTCCATTAGTAGATGCAATTTCGTTTGCTTGAATAAAATGATAATCTGATTCAGCTATAACAGTTTTTGTTTGACCAAAGCCTCTGTATAGAATTGCTTTAACAGGAGCATTGATTGTTGTACCACTACCAACAACAAAAGTAATATAAGCAGCATAAATTGGATCAGCAGTTGATATCTCAACTAAGTTTGCCATTTGATAAGCATCAACACTTGTTCCTGTTACACCATTCCATCTACGGTATCCATTATAATAATCATTATCTCTAGAGAATAAACCAGCAGATTTATTGTTAACAGTTACACTTAATGTATCTTTAAAATATACAGGTGTTACTGAATCGCTTTGAGCGAAAAAAGTATAATTAAATGTACCAACAGTTTTACCTAATGTATCCATATTATCTACTTCTAATGTGTCAAGTTCGCTAACTTGCATAGAAGCTATAGAAGCTGTAGATACACCAATAACTCCAGTGTTAATATTCTTTATTTTTAAAACTGCATTAGATTGTGCCATACCACCAGTATTGGTAATAGAAGCAGCCATAGTAACAGGTAGGCTTTGTCCAGAAGGCATTTGAGTATATCCACTCCACATAAATGGAGGGTCAATATTTACAAAACCACCCCAAATATCACTAAATTCAATACGATTGTTTGGTGCATCATTGATTGAAACATCATCAATCATCCAACCATATCCACCACCATATTGCGCACCACTTGAAGTTGATGCTGGTCCAATAAATCTAAATCTAATCCAAACTGTTGATTTGTTGCCTGCCCATGGAGTGATGTTGAATTCTTTCCAGCCAGAAGCATAAGTGTTTACAGCTACAGTACCATTAACATCTATTACATTCCAATTAATATTATCATTACTAATTTCTACTAATGCTGAGTCAGCATTAAAAGATTTATATAACTGATAAAATTTAAGTGTAACTGCATTATGACCAATTGTACTAATAGGTGTAGAATTAGTTAATGTAGCATTTGCATAACCATATACACCATTTACTAAATTAGTAATACCATCAAAATAAAATAAACCTTGTGTACATGTAGGTGATTTCATATACAAATCAGGATGTACATATTGTTTAAATTTAGTTGATGCAGCTGATGTATCTGCAATCCAACTCCACAATGTAGATAAAGTAGAGGTAGGTTCTGTTGCTGCTGTCCAGCCTGTTGCTGAACTTAAAGTAGAAGACCAAATAGTTGCTCTTGACTGATCAACATTCTTTGTTAAATATTGATCTAAGTTCTGACTGGTATTATTATCGATACCAGTAAACTTAACAGGTTTCATAGTTACCTGTTGTCCAAATGTAATAAAACTGCCGAGCATAAACAGTATAATAACTGATAAAATTTTTCTCATTGTTTTTCTCATTTTAAATTAAACATAAATTTTTTACAAAATTAATATAATATTATGATAAATGTATACTTTTTTAAAAGTTTTTTTTACCAGCTTCCGCCAGCACCTCCACCTCCAAAGTCTCCACCTCCAAATCCACCAAAATCACTGTCGCCTCCAAAATCTCCACCTCCTGAATTGAAATCATTCCAATTGCCTCTACCTCCGTCTCCAAACAAACTTGAAAAGAAAAATAAAGACATCCAAAATGGGATATCTCCACCATTTCTTCCCATTGTCATCCCTTTATTATTACTTTTTTTTGCAATAAATAATACTAAAAAAATAATTATAAAAGGTATTAAATAAATAAATGGACTCTTCTCTTTTGATTTCTTTTTTACATATTCTTTCTCTGAAAACTCTTTTGAAGCTAATGACATTAATGTTGATGTCCCTTTTTCTATGCCTTCATAAAAAGCATTCTTCTTAAAAAAAGGTATCATTTCCTCTTCAATAATCTTTCTGGTTGAAGCATCTGTTATCACTGGTTCAAGGCCATAACCAACTGCTATGTATATTTCTTTCTTTCCTTTTTCTCCAGTTGGTTTTATTAAAACAAGGATCCCATTATTGCTGCCTTTTTGTCCTATACCCCATTGTTGGGCTAATCTTGTTGCATAGTCTGCTTTTTCATATCCTTTTAAATCATCTATAATTACAACGCATATTCTAGTTGTGGAAGTTCTAGCGTATTGATCTAGTTTTTGTTCTAAACTATTTTTTTCTTGTTGATTTAATATCCCAACAAAGTCATTTATTAAAACTGGCGGATTTGATGGCTTTGGAAATTCTTGTGAGTAGCCATTTGTAAAAGAAAATAGAATTAATAATAGGAATAATCCCTTTTTATTAATATTTTTTAAAGTAATAATTGTTTTCATTCTTATGATATTTTTATTTTAATTATTATTAAATGAAATATCATCAGAAATCTCGTTAAT
>CAYRBL010000153.1:0-1712 GCA_964422385.1 uncultured Bacteroides sp. | reverse complement strand
TAAGGGCATAAAGACCTTAAATCTCTATGCCCAATTATTATTTAGTTTTTGTTTTATTAAAACTTCACTTCTGGAGCTTTCTCTGCACCAGCTTGAGCTTCAAAGTATGCTTTCTTCTGGAAGCCGAACATTCTTGCAAATATAACTCTAGGGAAGGTACGGATACTTGCATTATAGCTCTGTGCATCTTCATTAAACTTCCTTCTTTCTACAGCTATTCTGTTTTCGGTTCCCTCCAATTGCGATTGAAGTTCCATAAAGTTTTGGGTAGCTTTTAATTCAGGATATTTTTCTACCACTACCATTAATCTCGATAATGATGAACTCAATCCATCTTGCGCACCTTGAAACTTCTTTATTGCTGCTGCATCCAGATTTTTAGGATCAATCTTTATTTTTGCTACATTAGCTCTAGCCTCTGTCACGTCAGTTAAAGTTGATTTCTCAAAATTAGCTACACCTTGTACTGTCCTAACTAGGTTTGGAATAAGATCTGAACGACGTTGGTAAACGTTTTCAACATTTGCCCATTGTGCGTTTACGCCTTCTTCCAACTTCACAAGACCATTATACATACTTACCGACGACATAATCATGATAAATACGAATGCGATTACTGCGATGGCTACTATCCAGCCTGTACTTAATTTCATTGTTTTGATTTTTGTTTATTATTAATATTTGTAATACAAAAGTACTACTTTATTTTTGATTTAAGAGGGTTTCTAAAAATTAAATTTTTCGAGGCAAACAATATTTCAAAACCACAGTTTACAATAAGTAATCGAGGATTTTGAAATTGCAGTTTAACGATGAAAAAGTTATTTTTAGAAATCCTGTTATTTAATAATATCTACACTTCTTCTAATAAAATCGGTCAATGCCTCTCCTTTTAAAAGATTTTGCGATAATAAAGCCAGATCTGTCAATTGTTTTACCAGATTATTCTGACGTATTTCGTCTGATTCATTCAGTATTTCCCCAATTAACTTATGATTTGTATTTACTACCAGATTATAACTATCAGGCAAACTTCCCATGTACGACATTCCACCTCCTAATGCTGACATATCTTTCATACGACGCATAAATTCAGGTTGTGTTATCATAACAGGCTGATCAGTTTCGCTTAAGTTCTCAAAAACGATAGAGAATTTTTGTTTCTCAACATTCTTTTCAAACACTGGTTTCAGTTTATCCTTTTCTTCATCACTTAGTTTTGATGGTGCATCATCATCTTTCTTAACTAGTTTTTCAACTGTTTCGGCATCAACTCTAATAAAAGTTGAGTTCTCCAGTTTTCGCTCCATCATATTTATAAAATGACTATCCAAAACTCCGTCAAGTACTAGTACATCATAGCCTTTATCTTTTGCTTGTTGAATATAACTATGTTGCTCCTCTACATTATTAGTATATATATACACTAATTTCTTTTCCTTGTCGGTTTGTGTGTTTTCAATATGCTTTTTATATTCTTCAAACGTAAAATAGTTGCCTTCAGTATTTTTAAGCAAGCAGAATTTCTCTCCTCTCTCTTCGAATTTAGGTTCTGATATCATTCCATATTCTATAAACACTTTGATATCATCCCATTTCTTTTCAAATTCTTCACGTTTATTTTTAAAGATGTCTTCTAATTTATCAGCAACTTTTTTTGTAATATGATTAGAAATCTTTTTAACGTTAGAATCGCTTTGTAAATAGCTTCT
>CAYRBL010000152.1:0-7769 GCA_964422385.1 uncultured Bacteroides sp. | reverse complement strand
TTTTGCCACACAATCGTTCGGTTTTGCCACACAATCGTTCCGTTTTGCTATACAATCGTTCCGTTTTGTTACAAAATCGTTCGGTTTTGCCATTTTTCTATCTTTTGAATTGATTGATTGTTGTATTATGTTAAGATATTCAGTATTATCTATTATTTCTTGATTTATTTAATTGTATTAAATGTTATTATTTTTACTATTATTATAATAGTTTTATGTACTTTTGACATCTTATTTATTATAATAAATTTATTTAATAAATAAGATAACCATAATACGAATCAAAATGAAGAAGAACATTGTTTTTATAATAATAATATTTACAGCTTTAATACTTAAAGCACAGAATGTACGCGAGAAAATATGCATAGATAATAACTGGCAATTTGCTTTAGGCCACGCTGCTAATCCTAATCAAGATTTCCATTTCGGACAGTCGTTAACCTTTTCTAAAACTGCCTATCTACAGGAAACAACTTTGCTTACCAATGGTGCTGAGTCAAGGTTTGTGTTGCCATATATTAATAATTTTAAGGATTCGGCTTGGGAAAAAATTGACCTGCCTCATGATTGGGCTATGCAATTGCCTTATGATAAAAATGATTTTAAGATAAAAGGCTATCGTAAGATTGGAGGTCGTTCGCCCGAAAATAGTGTAGGTTGGTATCGAAAGAAATTAACACTAAGTGAAGCAGATCAATTCAAACGTATTTATCTGGAATTCGATGGCGTCTTTCGCGATGCCCAAGTTTGGATTAATGGTGTATATTTAGGTAGGCATGAGAGTGGTTACACAAGTTTTAATTTTGATGTTACCGATTTGGTCAATTATAATAGTGATAATGTTATTTGCGTAAGGGTTGATGCTACCCATTCGGAGCTTTGGTCTTACGAAGGTGCTGGTATTTACCGCCATGTATGGCTTGTAAAAACTCCACAAGTTCATTTTGCAATGGATGGTGTTTTTGTTAGGACAGATTATGTTATAAATAAGCAAGCACAAATTACAATTGAAACCGATATTATTAATGATTTAAGCATGAATATTCATAATCCAATTTATGAAGTTATAATTTATGATTCTAAAGGCAATGAAGTTGGAAAATCTACTCAGGTTGCAATATCTGAAGTTAATGCTTTGGCTACTTTTGAAAAAAAAGCATCTATAATAATAAATAATCCAGAACTATGGGACCTGGAAAATCCTGTACTTTATAAAGCTGTTGTTCGTCTTAAAACTAATTTTAATGGAACAGATGAAGTTGCAATTAATTTTGGGATAAGAACAATTGAATGGAATGCTCAAAAAGGTTTTTTCCTTAATGGGAAAAGAGTTCAATTGCAAGGCGTTTGTTGCCATCAAGATCACGCTGGTGTTGGGATTGCAGTGCCTGATAAATTACAGGAATTTAGAATTCTTCAATTGAAGAAGTTTGGTACAAATGCCATACGTACTTCTCACAATCCGCCTGCTAAAGAGCTGTTGGATGCTTGCGATAAACTGGGAATGCTTGTTATGGACGAAACACGAATGATGAGTAGCTCGGATGAAGGTATAGATCAGCTTAAAAGGTTTATAAAAAGAGATAGAAACCATCCTTCAATTATTATTTGGTCTTTAGGAAATGAAGAACCAGCTTTGCAAGGTAATCATAAAGGTCAAAGAATAATCGAACGTATGCGTGCAGTTCAGCAATTGCTTGATCCTACTCGCAAATGTACTGCTGCAATGAATGGGGATTGGGGCAAAGGTATAAGTGAGATTGTAGATGTGCAGGGTTGCAATTATTTTAGAATTGGCGATGTAGATGCAGTTTATAAAAAGAATCTTTCACAACCGATAATGCTTTCTGAAGAAGGAAGTACCCTTACAACTCGAGGCGAATATGTTTCAGATTCTGCAAAATCTTATTATCAATCTTACGATATCGAACGACCTGACTGGGGTGCAACTGCCAAAGAATGGTTGAGTTTTGTAGCTAAACGACCTTTTATTGCAGGTGCTTTCGTATGGACTGGTTTAGATTATGGTGGCGAGTCTATCAATTATATGTGGCCTGCCGTTTCTTCGCATTTTGGTATTTTAGATTATTGTGGCTTCCCTAAAGATCTTGCTTTTTATTACAAAGCTTGGTGGACCAATCAGGCTGTGCTGCACATCCTTCCTCATTGGAATTGGAAAGGTTTAGAAGGTAAAGAAATAAAGGTACAGTGTTTTACCAACTGTGATGAGGTGGAATTATTCCTTAACGGGAAGAGTTTAGGTAGTAAAAAACTTGCACCTTTTGATCAGCCGGAATGGCTCGTTAAATATAAAGAAGGTACTTTAAAAGCTGTTGGTAAAAGAAATGGTAAGACAATTACAGAAGAGGTTTCAACTGCTGGAGAAGTTAAGAAATTAGTTGCAGAAACCGATAATAACACCCTTTCAATTGCCAACAATGATGTTGCTATTATTACTATTAAAGCTTTAGATAATATTGATAATGTTGTGCCTTATGCCGATAACAAACTTTTCTTTTACATCGAAAATGGTAAAGCTATTGGAGTTGGAAATGGCGACCCTTCAGGACAAGAAAAGGATCAATTTAAGGCTGGAGAACTTCCTTTTAGGAAATTATTTCATGGTTTAGCTCAGCTTATTGTTAAACCTGATGGTTCGGGAAAGAATGTTATTATTAAAATTAAATCCGACAATCTTCCTGAAGTTATTTTAACGTTACAACTAAAATAATTTATTAAATAAATTCATTTTTTTATAAAAGAAAACAGATTATGCCTAATAGAAAAGAACGTTTTAAATTAATACTCGACTATTTTCAACAAACACAACCTATTGCTAATTCCGAACTGCATTATGAAGATCCATATCAATTATTAGTTGCAGTAATTTTGTCTGCACAATGCACCGATAAACGCGTTAATATTATTACTCCTCCTTTTTATAAAGTATTTCCTACCCCTCAAATACTGGCAAATGCTACTCAAGATGAGGTCTTCGACTTGATACGATCCTGCTCTTATCCTAATAATAAAGCAAAAAATCTTATTGGCATGGCAAATGTTTTATGCAGCCAATTTAATGGGATTGTTCCTTCGGATATTGATGATTTACAGAAGTTGCCTGGCGTAGGACGCAAAACTGCAAACGTAATAGCTTCGGTAGTCTATAATAAACCTGCGATGGCTGTAGATACACATGTTTTCAGAGTGTCAGCAAGACTAGGTTTAACTTTAAACTCTAAAACACCTTTGGAAACTGAGAAGCAATTGGTAAAATATATCCCCGAAAACCTTATCCCAATTGCTCATCATTGGTTGATTTTGCATGGAAGATATGTTTGCATAGCTCGAAAACCAAAATGTGAAGATTGTGGTATAAAAGACTATTGCAAGTATTATGAAACGAATAAAATGATGCTTTAATTTTAACATAATTTCCCATTATTAAAATATTTATTCGACTGTTCAGCTTAATAAGCGGTAATAACTTTTTGAGATTTCTCTTTTTTGTATGCTTAATATGTAATAAATTTGCAAAATAATAATTAATCAAATGCAAGTAGAAAGTTTAGAAGCGCAAAATGAAAAAAGGAAGGTCGCATTTATCTCTGTGATTGCTGCTATAGTGATTACTGGGGGTAAATTAACCATTGGTTTAATCACGGGTAGTCTTGGGATATTGTCAGAAGCTCTTCATTCTGCCCTCGATTTCGTTGCTGCAGCCATCACTTATTTTGCGGTTAAGGTTTCGGCCAAACCTGCAGATAAAGACCATCCTTATGGGCATGGGAAATTCGAAAATCTATCTGCTGCCATCGAAACTTTGCTGCTTTTGGTTACTTGTATCTGGATTATTTATGAAGCTACCCACAGATTACTTTCCGGAAAGATGGTGATTGAAGTTAATAAATGGAGTTATATTGTTGTAATTGCCTCTATTATTATAGATTATTCGCGTTCGAGAGCTTTGATGAAGGCTGCAAAGAAATATAACAGCCAAGCCTTAGAAGCGGATGCGCTCCATTTCTCTACGGATATTTATAGTTCTTTTGTAGTGCTGCTTGGCTTGGTTTGTGCTAACTACAAAATATATATTGCCGACTCAATTGCTGCTTTGATAGTGGCTGTTATCGTAATTTTTATCGCCTATCGAATCGGCAAGCAGTCCATAGATGTTTTGTTGGACAGAACATCTCCTGAAATTACAAAAAAAGTGAATTCATTATTGAAAAGTATTCCTGCAATCGAAAACTTTCACGATGTAAAGATACGTACTTCTGGTGCGTACACTTTTGTAGACCTTAATATACACGTCGATCCACTTCTAACTATTGAAGAAGCGCATAAAATATCTACAAATGTTGAGGATACTATCTGTAATGCTATCGAAAGATGCGAGGTTCACGTTCATGTGGAGCCCGAAGAAGCTCATTAAACAGTTTTTAGAAACTCTTTAATATTCGATTCTACTCTTGCAATTACATTAGAAACATCTGCACGTACAAACTTTTCTCCGGTAATGCCTTCATAAAGTTCAATATATCTTTCTGAAACTAATTTGATGAAATCTTCTGTCATTTCTGGCACAGTTTCCCCGTCTCTACCTTGGAAACCGTTCTCCATGAGCCATTCCCTTACAAATTCTTTCGACAATTGTTTTTGTTTTTCACCTTTAGCTTGTCTGTTTTCGTAACCATCAGCATAAAAATAACGCGAAGAATCTGGTGTATGAATTTCATCTATTAAGTAGATTTTGTCTTCTATTTTTCCGAACTCATACTTAGTATCAACTAATATCAAGCCTCTTTCGGCAGCTATTTCAGTCCCTCTTTGGAAGAGTGCAAGTGTGTATTTTTCCAACATTACATAGTCGACTTCGCTTACAAGTCCTAAGGATATTATTTCTTCTCTCGAAATATCCTCGTCATGTCCAATTACGGCCTTAGTTGTAGGAGTGATGATTGGCTGCGGAAATTTGTCGTTTTCTTTCATCCCTTCTGGCATAGCTACGCCACATATTTCGCGTTTTCCATCCTTATATTCTCTCCATGCATGTCCTGATAAGTAGCCTCTAACCACCATTTCTACCTTAAAAGGTTCGCAGTAGAAGCCCACTGTTACCATTGGATCGGGCACAGCTATTTTCCAGTTTGGCACTATGTCTTTGGTGTCGTCCAAAGCCTTTGCGGCAATCTGGTTAAGTACTTGTCCTTTATATGGTATACCTTTTGGAAGCACCACATCAAATGCGGAGATGCGATCACTAACTACCATCACCATATATTTATCTTTGATGTTGTAAACATCTCTTACTTTGCCTATATAAACATTATTTTGTTCCTCAAAATTATAATTTGTAGCCGTGATTGCGTTGCTCATATCTATTTATTTTTATTGTTTATTAATCGAATTGCAAAATTATATAATTGTAGCGAATTATTACCTAAATTTTCTTCTTAAAAACAAAAAAAGTGCAAGTATGTTAATGCTTGCACTTTTTTTTACATAATTATTTTAGTTTACTTAATAATTATTTCTCTTTTTTATTTCTTAATATCGAATGATGTGAAGTCTTTCATTTCTGCTTCTTCAATTTCAAGCTCTTTGATGGCCGCCCCAATCGGTCCAACCTTGCACCATTCTACAAAATTCTCCATATTTTCTTCTTCTCCTTCCGCCTCAATGTATACGTTTCCGTTCCTTTTGTTTCTGGCATAGCCAAAAACTCCATATTTGTAAGCCGCTTGCATTGCCATAAACCTAAAGCCTATGTGCTGAACCTTACCAGAAATAATGAGATTTAAATGTTTTTTCATTTTTTAAAATTACGAACCGTTTCTAAGTGGCAAATATAGGTATTTATTTGATTGATGAGCCTAGTTTTTGTTATTTTTTAATTAAATTTTTGTTAAAAATATTTAAACGTTATTCATGAAGCCTGCGTCAGCTATAGTTTTCAGTAGGCTTTGCGAAAATTGCACGTTGTCTTTCTTAGTATATCTTTTATTTGTGAAAATTTGTGCTAAATTGTCAAGTTTATTCTCCTCAATCAGTTTTTTAGTCTGTTCCAAAGCCTCTTTATCTTTATAAATGGCATCAATATCTTGTTCGCTATAGTCTTGATAATATTCGCTATGCACTATTCCTTTATAGGGCAAGCGGTCAACTAGTTCTGGAGTCTCGTCAGGGTATCCCAACACCAAAGTAGTTATCGGTACTACGCCTTTCGGACATTTGAAGAACTCTATTATTTGTTCTGACATATAGGTTGTTGTCCCAAGATAGCAGATGCCTAATCCGAAACTCTCAGCAGCTATTGCAACGTTCTGTGCAGCCAATAATGCATCGATGGCAGCTGTCATAAACGATAAAAAATTGTCGTAGCCGGGTGCTGCATCTCTTTGTTCACACCATTTATTAAATCTGTTGAAGTCGGCAAAGAAAGTTAAGGTAACAGGTGCTTGTTCAACCATCTTCTGACCAAAATGAAACTTGCATAATTCTTTCCTTCTTTCCGCATCTTTTGTTACAATAATGCTATACACCTGCATATTGCCCGTTGTTGAAGCTCTAAAACCTGCTTCCAGTATTTGGTCGAGCACTTTTTCTTCAATTTCGGTGCTTTTATATTTGCGTATCGAACGGTGCGTTAGTATGGTATCCATTGTTTCCATATTTTTTTTAATGTTTTTTTGTTTAATATTAATTTTATTAGTTTCCATTCTAATTAAATTAATATTGATTAGAATGAAAACTCATTTTCCAACAAATTTCAGACGCCAAAGATACTTCTTTATTCTTATTTTAAAGGCTTTTTTTAAATATATCTTTTCAATTTTTTATTTGGTATGATTTTTTTTTATTTTTT
Organism: uncultured Bacteroides sp.; assembly: GCA_964422385.1. Taxonomy (GTDB): domain Bacteria; phylum Bacteroidota; class Bacteroidia; order Bacteroidales; family JACABE01; genus JBAXLO01. The sequence goes on along the minus strand of CAYRBL010000152.1, from coordinate 898 downwards.
TAAAGAAGATCTATTTTTATAAATTTAAATATGATTATTAAATGTATTTAATATTAATAAAATATAGTGTCAATTCTTTATTTTAGATTATATTTTTAGTTTAATAAAAATGAAAATCTTCAGTATGATTTATTCTTTTTCTTTTAAATATTTAAAAATATTATATTTGTTTAATCCTTTCAATGTTTTTTATTTTAAAAACCTATTATTTAAACAAAAGAATTGTTATAATAATATATGTAATAAATTAAATATTAAATATATTTGTATGAATTATTTTATGATTTAAAAGATATGAAAATGAAAATATATCAAAATTAAATTTATTTATTAGTATGAAATAAGATTTGTTTAAAACAACTTAAGTAGTTGTTGGAACGAACATTTCCTTTGGCGGAAATGTTCGTTCCAGTGACGGAAATGTTCATTCCAGTGACGGAAATGTTCGTTCCAATGATTACAAAATACATTCTTGTGATTACAATATTCATTCTTCATCAGCACATACATATACATTAAACAAAAATATTCATTCTTATCAAGGATAAAATCATTCTTCTAATTACAATTTGCATTCCAATAAAATATTTGATTTTAGAAACAATAATTGTTTATATAAAAATAGTGGTGGTAATTTTATTTTTAAAAATAAGCTATATAAATAAAAAATTATTCCCCGAAAGGGGAAAATATATTCTTATTTATAATATTTTTCTCATTAGCGAAGCTATGAATGATATTATAAATATAAAACTAATGAAAATAAAAAGGAAAATAAACAGCTTTTACAATAAAATATTAAGTGCCCAAGCAGCAATTAAGATATAAAAAATAAATTCGGAGATCACCAAACGCTTGATCTGTTGTATGTGAGTAGGAATGAAGAACGACAAAGGAA
>CAYRBL010000151.1:0-7777 GCA_964422385.1 uncultured Bacteroides sp. | reverse complement strand
CTTTCGTTCTCGAAAAGAAACTTGGAAATAGAATAAGCAGGCTTGTAAAACTCCAAAAAGTATGGATGCTCTTTTACGATAGTATATATGGTTTCGTATAAAGAAAACCTACTGAATAATTTGTCAGATGTAGCTTGGCAATGGTGTAATTCATAGTTTCTACCAAGCTGAGTTTTGAAATTAGAATCTTTTGTCCAGCCTTTATCAATGGCAAATTGGGCAAGATTTGGTAATCCATTTATATTTTCCTTGTCCACAACCACACGAAGGTTCACTGGTAGTTTATTTAAGAGGCAAGCATCAATTCCTGAAACAATTTTATCAAAAGTAGCGCCTCCTCCTTTCAAAAAACGGCGCGAATCATGTGTGCTACCGATGCCATCTAATGTAATTTGTATCTCGCGGATGCTGGCAAGCTTCAATATGTCGATATAATCAACCAACGAATAGCCATTAGTAACAAAACAGACCTCCAAATTGGAAGTAGCAGCATTGTTTAACAAATATGTGATAAGTTCTTTTTGTTTTGGAGAGTTCAAAAGAGGTTCGCCACCAAAAATAGTAAGGTATTTCTTTCTATCAGAAAACTCTTTTTTAATATAAGAGAAAAAAGCATCAATAATATCTTTAGAAAGCTCTTGTTTTGCGTTCGTATATTCGTCCTGATAACAATATGTGCAGGCAAAATTGCAAGAATAATTAGGCACAAAAAACAATTGCACTTCATCTTCGTCGCGGCTATCAATAAAATCAAGATATTTTTGTTTGAAAAGAATTTCCTCAGCTTTCGCATCAACAATATACCCTTGGCTAATGAGATTTTCTTTAAAAGAAGCATCAATTTCTTTTCCGCTAAGGAAATTTTTAAGCATATCACCTTCTTCAGGAGTAAGAATATCGGCATTTCCGCTAAGGATATTTACAATAAAATAATTATTGGAATCCGTAATCTTAGAAAATATATTGTGTTTTGAATAAATCATATAAAAAGGAGCGTTAAAAGACCCTAAAAACCTCCTCCGAAAAAGAGGAGGCAATAGGCAATTTGATAATTAAATTAATCGTGACAACCTACAATGGTTTTGGAAGTCTTTGCACAGCATTGAGCAACCTTTTTTGTAGCCTGTTTGTCGTTTTGTTTTTTAACAAGACACTTCATCGTTTTTATTTATTAATTATTAACTGGTTTTATTTAAAAATTCGCCTTGTAAATAAGATGCAAATATACTTTATTTTAACAACAACAAGAGCAAGAAGCAGCTTTTTTCCCAAAAATAGTAAAACTTACTACCTCAGCATTCCCTTTAGCATAAGGCGCCGACTCTTCAAGTATCTCTACAGAAGCGAAGCCAGCATTTGAAAGTTGATTCATATATTCATCTTTAGTAACCGAACCTGCCCAACATTCTGCTATGGCTTCCGGATCGTTTTTATATTCTTCAGCTATTGGTTTTGTCGCATAAATATCGCTTACCACAAACCTGCCATTGCTTTTTAGTACTCTGAAAACCTCGTTCCACACCGCTTGCTTATCTGTAGCATGATTAATAGTACAATTTGATATCACTAAGTCGGCAGCTTTATCGGGAAGACCCAGTTTTTCTAAATCACTTTTAATAAACTTTACATTATTTACCTGAAACTTCTCAGCATTCTTACGTGCCTTATCAAGCATACCATCCGAAACATCTACACCATACACGAAGCCTGTTTCACCAACAGATTCAGCCATCCGAAGAACATCAGTACCTCTTCCGCTACCTAAATCAACACAAATTTCACCTGTTTTAGCTTCCGCATAATTAATAGCACCTCCACAAGAAAGGCAACAATCGCTTTCGGCAAGCTGACTATATCTTTTATTAATTTCTTTAATTTCCATAATAAATATTTTATTTAGATTTATTAAGTTTTGAATTTAGTTAATCTTATTTAGTTCTTTCAAAAGAAAGTCTTTTTGTTTTACACCCACAAAACGGTTTACTTCTTTACCGTCTTTAAAGATAATTAAAGTAGGAATACTCCTCACTCTAAACTTTGCCGCCAAGGATTGAAACTTATCAACATCAACTTTACCCACCGCTTTATTTCCGCTCAACTCATTGGCCACCTCATTTAGTACTGGCGCCATCATTTTACAAGGTCCACACCACGCTGCCCAAAAATCAACAAGAACTATCTTCCCTTTTGTATAATTATTAAAATTATCTTCAGTTAAATTAACTATATTATGATGATCCGAAACCATTGGAAGTTTCCCTAACTTTGCTTTAGCTATATAAAATAGAATTATTAAGAGTAAAACTATAATTCCTGTTACGATAAATATTGTTTGCATAAGGCCTATTTTAAATTAGGCTGCAAAATTAATAAAAGTATTTGGATAAATCGTTATAATATCACTATTATTTTTATTTTATTTTATAAATATACTATTAACATTATTATTTAGAGATGTAAACATATTATAATTTAAAGAAATTTTATTTAATAAAAAGTATAAAAAAAATGCTCCTTAGTAATTGAATATACTAAGGAGCATTTTTACTTATTTTAAACTAAAATGTATTATTTAGATAAATTTATTTATGATATTAATACTATTTACATCAAAAAAATATTACTTCACAGTCAAAGGATTTATACTACCAACTCCTGTATTCATATTATCGAATACAAATGAAACATCCCAAATATCAACATTTGCATCTCCTGTAAGATCATCTATAACATAACCTCCACTTAACAATCCAGTAAAATCATTCATTGCATCAAATACATCTGCTAAATCCCAAATAGTAACTGCACCATCTTTTACCCCAGTTGAACCTGTAATATCTCCTGCATATATAGCAAAAACTCCTGGAGCTACTTGAAAAAGATTGTTCTCAAAGGCACTTGTATTCGAATTAGTAAAACTATAAAAGATAGAATCTGTATTAAAAGATACAGGCAACTTACTCCAAGTATCCACATGATTGCGATGCTTTACAACTATATAATAAGAGGCAGTATCAGCACCTGGAATGGTCATAGTTTGTGTAAATCCTGTGGTGTCAAAAGTAGGATTAAAATCAGCTTTAGAAGCATACGGATTAAATGATTCTATAAGATCTATTGTAACATCATCGGCAATTGCATTTGGAAAATGATTGCCATCCAAATCTTGTGTTTTTACCATCGTATGATTCATATTATTATAAAGACCTTGCAAAATAAACTTAACAACAAGCTTTTTTGGAATCTTAACAAATAAAGTAGAACTCGAACCTGTGCCGCAAGTATTACTTCCCGACACTTTCAAAAGCCCCGAATATGCATGTGCACCAACATTAACACTTATACTATTTGTAGTACTGCTGCCTGCAACTCCCGAAGGTAAAGTCCAGTTATAGGTAGTAGCATTTGCTATCGTTGGCACTGTATACACAACTGCATTCTGCCCTTGTGTTACATTAGCCAAACCACTGATAACACCTGCAGTTGGAGGTTTAGTACCAACAGTTATTGTTTGCGTCGAAATACTACTATCACCACACATATTTAAAACTTTTATTTTAATATTTCCTGACGCAGCACTATTCGAATAGTTAACACTTATACTATTATTAGTACTACTTCCACTAGCTCCTGTAGGCAAAGTCCAAACATAAGCAGTAGCCCCCGTCATTGTTGGAACGCTATAAGCAACACTATTCTGAAGCTGACAAACACTTGTTAGTCCTGTAATAGTTCCTGCATTTGCAGCAGGAGTTATCATAGTTACATTCATCGAAGCTGTAGCTGTACAACTCGAAGTATCAGTAACTGTAAGTTGATATGTAGTATTAACTATTGGTGCAACCGATTTACTAATACCAGTCCCCAATCCATTATTCCAAGTATAAGTTAAAGTGCCGGCACCTGTAGAGCCAAGCCCTGATATAGTTGTTGGTACACCCTTACATATAGTAGTATCGTGAGTTATTACTACTATCGGATTCGCTTTAACTGTAAGTACTGAAGGCACCGAATAATCAGTGCAGCTACCTACAACTTTACATCTGTACGAAGTATTATTTAATGCGAAAGGACTTTGTAAAACCTGTAACGAATTGGTGGTTACGCCTGAATATGATGTACCGTTTGAAACATTATTCCACACACTTCCACTTTTGCTTTGCCATTGAAAGGTAGCTCCTGTTGCAGCACTTATTGGTATGTTTGCCGAAACCCCTGTGCAAACTGAAGGGCTTGATGGTTGCGCTGTTATTACGGTTGAATTCACGCTACCATTTACGTAAGTTGTTGCAAGTACTACGCCACTTATGTTCGCAAGTTCTGTTCCGTCGGTTACTAAATTAACTGCTGTGCTTCCGCCTTTGTATATAAATTTAATGTCAGTTAGTTTTATCGCGCCAAAATTAACTCCTACCAAAGAATTATCAACCCATGATAAACCAAGTTTCCAAGCTGCTGCTCCTGTTGTTGGTACACTGGCAATAATACCGCTTAACAATGTAGTTGTGCTTTCCAATCCCACATATCTAAGTACTGCTGTGTCGTAGCTTATGTATATTGTTAATGCTGCTAATTTGGTTATGGCTGTTGTGTTTAGCGATACTCTTACGGTGTCGTTTGTACAAGCTGTTTTTTGCGACAACGTTAACTGTTGTGCCTTTAATCCTGCATTAAAACTTATAAATATTAATAGAAAAACTACAGATGCTAATATTCTTTTCATTTATTATTATTCTAATTTTAAATGTATTTTTTAATACATTTTTAATGTTAATATGTTTTAATAGTTTTATAAATAGCTTTCTTTTTAGTAGTGTTATAAGTATAATTTAATTCTATTAAGTATTCTCCTTTTGCTAAATCATCAGTAAGAATATTTATTTTTTTATCATTATTTTTAGTTGAAGTAATTTTCTTAACTACAGTTCCTGTTGTGCTTATAAAATTAACTTCAGATAAATATATTAATTTATCTATACTCTCTATCTCTACATTTTTACTAAAAGGATTTGGATATACTTTTATATTAGGCTCTGTTTTGTGTTCTAAATCATTTATTGATAAAACAACATTTAGTTTTACAGAATCAGAAAAAACAACCGAACAATCGTTTGAAAACCTTGCTCTAAAATAGGAATTATTATACGATACTCCAGGCATTGTTAGTTTAAGTGTATCCGACGAATATCCACTAAACACTGTACTTGGCTGAATGGCAATCCAGCCACTGCCTTGATTAATGTACCATTGGGTAGCATTCGCATTGTTTTTTTGAACTATAAATTTAGTTGATTCCCCATAATTAATCACACTCCCCTGAGGTTGCTGAGTTACTACAACGGGAGGCGTTACAGTTAGTAATCCATCTAGAAAATTAACAGTAATAATATTGGCATTATAATCGGCAATTTCGCAACCGCTAACAAAATGTAAAAGGCTGTTACTACCTATAACTTTAAACTTTAATTTGGCATATATTTGCGACGTATTAATAATGGCACCCGTAAGTGAAGTCCAAGAGATGGCAATTTTCCCTAAACGTGGTCCGGTAGTACCGCCATTAAGATGCATATCGTTGAAAACTGTACCTGTACTCCAAGTTGCTTGGTTTACAAATTCGACAAAACTAAGTGATGTAGTATCGTATTTAATAAACAAACTGATGGCACCTATGGTATCCAGTTGCGCCATCCTAATGGGTATTTGAATGGTATCGCCATTACATGCTGAGTAGTTATCTATCTGAACAGTTTGGCTGTTAACTTTTGCAACAAGCAGTATTAATAGTAAAAGTATACTTAGTTTTATAGCTTTCATTTGTTGTATTTTTTATTTTTTAGTAATTTTATAATATTTTTATATAAGGAAACAAAATTACACAAATTCTGTTTGATAAAAACGGATTATTAAAGATTTTTTTAATATGATAAATTTAATAATTCTGGCTATTTCTTTTTCTTTCTCCTAGTTCTTATCGTAATTTTCACGTCTGTTTTACTAATATCTCTAAAATTTGCCAACATTAAATTTTTAGCTTTTTTAGGGCCTAAATCTAATATCTCTGCTAACAAGTTGCTGTTTTTAGGAATCGTTAGGGCATCATTAGGGATTACATTTGTGATATTTATGGAAGTAAAAAGTCTTATTGGAAAAGGGCCTCTATTTTCAATATATATTAAATTAGATGCTGTAAATTTAGGCGAAGGAATGTTTACAATAGGTTGAATAGGATTGGTAATTATCACTTGGTTCTTTTTTACGATATTCTTTTTTTTGTCGAATTTACGAAGCATTTTTGCTAAAGGGAAAAAGTTAAATGTGAGCGTTAAATTTTTGTAATACATCTTCGATAAGGTCGCTAAGTTATAGGTATAAGCATCTTTAAGATTTTGTAATAATGGATTAACTTTTGTTTTATCGATTTTTATAGTTGTATGCTGAAGTTGTTTAATTGCAAATATATCTCCTAAATCAGATTGCAAGCTTTGAATAAATGGTACTACACTAATATAATCAGGATTAGCTGCTATTTTTATTTCTAATTCGTTAATTTTCCTTACAATATCTGATTGGTGTCCTTTGGTATAATATTTAATATTTGTAAGGTCTAAAGCTATTAATGCAGCTTTAGTCTCATTGATTTCTAATACTTTTCTTTTAATAGATGAAATTCGTTTCCCAACTAATTTTTCTTGTTCATCAAATAATACAACATCCATACTGCCTTCGGAGATGCCAATATTTTTGTTTGTAATACTATTTTCGTAGGCTAATCTGGCGGGATCAAAAATTGCAAGCATTTCTGTTTTTTCAACAGAAAAAGGCAAAAGGTTTAAAGCTGCTCTATGAGCGAAGTTTAACACAAATATCTTACTACTTATGTAATCTTCCAAAGCTGCAACCATTTCATTTGTCTGTCTAATTTTTAATTTTTCAATTTTATTATAAATCATAATATAGTTATTTTAATTTGTTTAACAAAATATTTTGTATTTATTTGTATGATTTTATTTTAAGATTTAATTTCTACAATAATACAAAAAATAATTGTAATATCTTTGTTATATTATTTATTTATTTTAAGAAACATTTAAAAAAGCAGGAATAAATTTATTTTTTTTGGGAAATCCTTAAAATTGAACCACTAAACTATTGAATAATATTGAGGTTTTTAAAAAGAAACACATTAATAATTCAAATCTAACTATTCTTTTAAAAAAAATATCCTTTTATTTTAATATTAATAAGATGATCTTAAAAGAATACAAGCATATAAAAGGATCTATGCATTTGTTTTATTCGGATACATAATTCCTCAAGGATCTATGTAAATATTTTATTCAGATACATAATTCCTCGAGGATCTATGTAAATGTTTTATTCGGATGCATAATTCCTCGAGGATCTGAGTAAATGTTTTATTAAGATACATAATTCCTCGAGGATCTAAGTAAATGTTTTATTAAGATACATAATTCCTCGAGGATCTATGTAAATGTTTTATTCAGATACATAATTCCTCAAGGATCTATGTAAATGTTTTATTCGGATGCATAGATCCTCATAGTTTGCTTATTTATTTTGATATAGATACATAAACACTAATAGTTTGGTTGAAAACAATTTTTGATATACACATACTTATAAATCTAAAGTAAGGTTTTTTATTTTAATTAATACATATATTTACAACTGTAATTTTTTTTTATTAAATAATACACTTCTCAAACTTTATCTGAAAACAAATGTTATATATATGTTAAATGCCTTGGTTTGA
>CAYRBL010000150.1:3955-7781 GCA_964422385.1 uncultured Bacteroides sp. | reverse complement strand
TTTATTGTTTTCATTATACAAAAGTACAATAAATTAATCTAATCTAAACCTAATTGGGAAATTAAATTGTACTGCAACAGCTTTACCGTTTTGCATTCCTGGCTTCCAGCTTGGCATTTTCTTAACTATCCTAACTGCTTCTTCGTCACATCCGCTGCCTATACCTCTTAGTACCTTTATATCCTTAATATATCCGTCGCTTCCAACTACAAATGTTACGTATACAGTGCCCATTACATCATTTTCCATCGCTAATTTTGGATATTTAAACTCTCTTCTCAAAAAAGCCCTTAACGAATCTTCTCCTCCTGGGTATTCTGGCATTTGTTCAACTACTGTATATGGCCCTTTTTCAATTTCAGCAATCCTCACATTACGTTCCGAATGATACGATTCTATTAATGAATCTTCATTATTAACTGGTGGAACAAATTTAGTTGGTTGATCCATAATTACAGTCTTTTTTGCTTTAGTTTTAGTAGTGGTATGTTTTTTATTTGTAGTATTAGGAGTCTGGCCCTTAACACCGAACATCGAAAACAACATAATAAGAACACTTATAGTGATTACACTTAGTAATACTACATTTTTATCGTAAGATGTTTTGTGATTGCTGTGATGATCGAAAGATGTTCTTCCGTTTTCATCTAAAAAAATTTGTGTTTTCATAGCTCTATAGTATTTATACGTTTATTTATTAAACGAAATTATTATATAAATGTTATGGCAAATACACAGCTAATCAGTTTACGGTCATATATTTCAAGTTATCGGTTGGAATAATAAAGTTAAAGGTAAAAATATTTTTGAAATAATAAAAAGCCCTGCATATTTTAAGTATGCAGGGCTTTTGTTATTAATGTTGAAGCTAAAAAGTATTTATAAAAGATTATACACTACTCATCATAATGAAATCTGCATTTGGCTATTAATATTTCATCATCTCTCACTCTATATATAAGTCTGTGCTTTTCATCAATTCGTCTCGACCAGTAAGTATTATATTTATGTTTTAACGGCTCTGGTTTTCCTATTCCAACAAATGGACTTCTAGCAATATCTTTTAACAAATCATTGATTCGTTTAAGCATTTTTTTGACAGTCTTTTGCCAATATAAGTAATCTTCCCAAGATTCATCTACAAAGATATATTTCATTATTGAATTAGATCTTTTGTAAATGAATTATCCTTTTCTAATTTCTCAATTGCGCTATCAAGTCTTTTTTCATTTATCTTTGACGAGAGCTCGTAATGTGTTGAATTGATTGAATTATATTCTTCAATTGACATAATTACGATTCCACTATTTTTGCCTTTAGGAATTATCAAGGTTTCAAAGTTCTTTGATACTTGATCAAGATATTTTTTAACATTAGTCCTAAAGTCAGATATTGTCGTTGTTAGCATTGCTATTATGTTTTTATTTCTATTTATAATATTTTTTACAAAGATACGAATGAATTATGAATTAAGAGTTATAAATAATGAATTAAATTTAAAAGCCCAGCAGATTATGACAATACTTGGGTTATGTTTAATAAAAAACCATAAACATTAGTTCAGGGGTAGATGGTTATATTATATTAATGTATTTGAGTATTTTGTGAAATAAAAAAAAGGCGAGTTGCCCCACCTTATATGTTTTCATTAATTTAGATTATTCTTCTTAAAATTCTCAGCTTGTTCAAATATCTCAACATATACTTCATCTCTTTCTACTGGTGGATAACCAAATTCATCTAAAAGCATTATTAAACCAGCCTTTAAAGCTGACTTTATATCATCCCTTTTATTCCAATCAGGATATTTTGCCTGTCCTTCAACCAAGTCTTTAACAGCCTTTGCAAGTTCAATTAATTTATCTTCCGGATATGTGAAATCATATTTAATACATAATTCTTTAAGAATGTCATAAAAAGCCTTTTCTTCAAAATCTATTCCTAGAGCATCACCTGCCGAAAACTCTTTGTGTACCTCCCAAATTAAGTTAGTAAGTTGTTCAGCCATTTCTTCATATACTTCACTTCTGAATAAATCGTTTTCATCTCTTTGATTATATCTTTCAACTAATACCTGCATCTTTTTTGAGAAATCAACACCTTTTACTTTATTAACTTTTCGTATTTCTCCAATTACTCTTTTCAGTAATTGCTGTAGTAATTTAATCTTTGTATTAGGTAATTTTATTTTGTCAATTTTAGCCAAATAATCTTCATCAAAAATATCCTGTTCAGTTTCTTGCTCATCACCTAATTTAAATATCTCTTCAACTCCATCACTTGCCAAAGCATCTTTTATCATTTCCCTTACTCTGGCATTCATTTGTGCTGTGTCAGGTGCTTCTCCCCCATTTAATTTAAATATTATTGAACGAACTGCTAAATACAAATGAGTGTAATCTCTTTCAATTTGTATTAATTGATCACTACCTGTACATATATCATAAGCTGCTTTCAATCTTCTTACCAAACCCATAAATCGGGTTTCAAATTCTTTGGTTTGTTGTACAAATTCAACAGCTAAATTCAATGTATTTAACTGTTCTAATGTATTCCCTTTAAAATATTTTGTACAATCAAATTTATGAAAAAGCTTTGATAAGAGGTCTAAATGATTTTTAACGATAATTAATGATTCGGCAATATCTTCAAAATTATCTTCATCACCTTTGTTATATTTAGCTAATGCCAGATTCATTTGTTTTTTAATACCGATATAATCTACAACCAATCCTTTATTTTTATCTTTATATTTCCTATTTACTCTAGAAATAGTCTGTATCAAACTATGTTGTTGAATAGGTTTGTCAATATAAATTGAATCCAAGAAAGGAACATCAAAACCAGTTAGCCACATATCAACAACAATAGCAATCTTGAAATTAGATTTCTCGTTTTTAAATTGTCTGTCTAATTCTTTTCTATTGTCTTTAGTACCTAATAGATAATACAATTCCTCAGGATCATCTTTATCCCTGGTCATTATCATTTTTATACGCTCAATAGGTTTGAGTTCTCTTTTGTCTTTGTCAGTAAGTTCTACACCTTCTTCTGCTTCTCTAATTTCGTTCCATTCAGGCCTTAAAGCAATAATATTTTTATAAAGATCATAAGCTATTTCACGATTGCTGCACACAAACATAGCTTTACCAATTACCGTTGAGCCTTCTGAAACTCTGTTTTCATAATGCATTACAAAATCTTCGGCTAAAGCTTGTAAACGATCAGGATCGCCAAGAATTGAATATATGTTAGCAGTTTCCTGTTTGCTTTTATCTATTTGATATTTGTTAGCTCCTAGTTCAGCAGCTTCTTCGTAATATTTTTCAATCTTTTCAAGCTCAGAGTTTTTTAATGCAATCTTTGCAGCTCTGCCTTCATATACTATCCTTACAGTTATTTCATCTCTTACTGACTCTGTCATGGTATAAGCATCCACCACTCTACCGAAAACATCTAAAGTAGCATCTATTGGAGTTCCTGTAAATCCAACATAAATAGCATTAGGGAAAGAATCGTGCAAGTATTTAGCAAAACCATACGTTTTAGAAACTCCTTTTTCACTAACTTTTATTTTCTGATCAAGGTTTACCTGACTTCTATGTGCTTCATCTGAAATACAGATAATATTATTTCTGTCGCTTAATAATTCAGTATCTTCGGTAAACTTATGAATAGTAGTTAAAAATACACCACCACTTTGTCTGTTTTGCAACAATTCTCTTAAGTTGGCTCTACTCTCAACACTTACCACAGTATTATCACCAATAAATCTTTTTGCATTGGTAAATTGTCCTGATAATTGATCGTCTAAATCTGTACGGTC
>CAYRBL010000150.1:0-3855 GCA_964422385.1 uncultured Bacteroides sp. | reverse complement strand
ATAAAGTTACGTATAATATCTCTCAATCTGTTCTGGTTAAACATACCCTGAACCATTGTAAACATACTATCAATACCATCAACATCTTTTGCTAATCCTGCTACTCTTCTCCAAGCATAAAAGAATTCATAAGGTGCAAAAAGCGAACCTGCTTTATTATTAACTCCATCACTAAGTACACAAAAGGCATTATATTTAAATAACTCGGGAATATCTCTACGATAACGGATTGTTAATTGTTTCCAAGCATCATAGATTGTTGCTTCTTCACGAATAGCACTTTTAAATTCAAATACTACCAAAGGCAAACCGTTGATATAAATTATCCCATCAGGAATCCGTTTTTCTGAACCGACTATTTCTAGCTGGTTAACAAATTTATAAATATTATAATCTGGAGGATATTTTTCGTCTGATTCCGAAACTACAATAATATCAATATCAGGACTGCATAGTTGTGCATCTAAACCATTATAATCTATCAATTCAATATGAATATCTTTTTGATTTCTGTCTTCTCTTTTTAAGATAAATCCATCCGAAAGTAATCGCATTATTGTTTTATTACTTTCGTAAAGGTCAGAAGAAGGTAAGGTTTTTAGTTTAAGTACAATTTGTTTTGCTTCGTTAAGAGTAATTCCTTTGTTTTCGTATTTGGATAGTAAATATTTTATCAAATCTTCTTCAATAAGCACTTCATCTTTATTCCTAGATATTTTTTCGCCTAAAACATGTTCAAAATTCTCTTGTTTTAAGAGTTCAATAAATGTGCTTTCCAAACTCGCTTCAGTGTAATGTCTCATTTTGATTCTAATATTTACTTTTTCTATTTAAAATTGTCCAGACAAGTCTGGATTTTTCGGAACTTAATAAAAACCCAACAAATTGCTTCATCAGTATAATTTGCTTTTGAAAGTAATTGTTTAGTTGTTTAATCAGCTTACTAGATTCTTGCTTTTTAGGTTTATTAATCATTATAATTTAATTTGAATTCTTAGTTAGATAAGCCTGTTCAGGATGATTTATCATTTCAGGATATAAATATTTCAATTCTTTTCTTAGTATCATTGGATTTAAAAATTTTCTTCGTATATAATCTTCACGTTTATTTAAAATTAAGGAAATTTCTATTGATTTGTATGCTCTTAACAAACATAATTCTTCAATAATTCCTTTTAATTTTGCTTGGTCATTTTCTCTTTCCTTAATTGTATTCACTTTAATTATTATATCATCTGGAAGTCCCTTTATTAAAACTTCTCTTCCCTCTTTTTCAGCTTGTGTATTAAGAGTTGTAGGTTGTGTACTAAGCTTATCTGGAGCTTGTGTACTAAGTATATTTGGAGGTTGTGTACTAAGCTTATCTGGAGCTTGTGTACTAAGCATATTTGGAAGTTGTGCACTAAGTATATCTGGAGCTTGTGTATTAAGTAGAGAGCCTGCAATATAATAAGTTGCTTTACCTCTACCCTTTGAAGCAAATAAGTTGGAGGTTTTCATATCCCTTAGTTCTGTACTAGCTCTCAAAGTATCTGTATCTGCCATTTGACGATAAGTATGGTTATCTATAGCACCAACTTCCCTCACAAATATTAATGCTTGTTTTTGAGCATCATTTAATCCAAATTGTTCAAATTGTTTTAACCATTCTACATCTTCATTATCTAGAAAATGATGTAATAATAGTCTTGATACAAATTCATTATTTAAACGGCTCGATTCAAAAGTAGGAGGAACTAAATGTGCTTCCTGCATTAATCTGCGCATAGCTCTGATCCCTGAACCCTTGGTTTCTGCTAAATTTGTATCATGAAATATTGCAGCTATAAAAGGATTTCTTGTTTCGCTTCCCGGTTGCCCTAATCTATCTTCAGATTTTAATGAGAAACCCGGATTAATAATTTCAATACGATTATCATATCGTATGATTTGAGTTGGTCGATGTTCTCTATATGAACGATGCATTAGTGCATTTACAATAGCTTCACGAAGTGCTTTCATTGGCAAACCTGTGGCTACAGCCTGAATTTCATCCTCATGTAATAAAAAACCTTTGGGTAAATCGGCATTTATTGCATCAATTAATCTGTATAACATTAAAATTAATGAACCTCTCATATCAATAGTTGTAAATCTATTATCAGGATTTTCAACCCAGGTATTTCCTTGAACACGTATATAATCTACACGTAACATTGGGAAAGTACTTCTCTGAATTTTACTTGTCCCAAACAGAAGAAGTCCACTTATATTTAACTCTTGGGGCTTTTCTTTATTTACACATCCTAAGGATTGTAATAATTCAGCGTCATCATAAGTAAGTTCTTCTGCTAAAGGATTTACTTTTTCACGCAATACTCTGTATCTTTTTAATGCATTTTCATCTATATCATATAATGTTGTTCCTTTAACTGGTGTCTGGTCATAACTTGTAGTATCCTGATAAAAAATATGCATGTCGTCTTCGGTGCAATGCTGGTCAGTTGAACCTATTCTCCTTAAGGCTCCGGATGGCAATCCGGCAGTTTTAAAATATAATGGTTTTTGTCTTTGAGGCAATTCTTCTATCCAAACTTTTATAACTGTTTTGCCATTAATTTTCTCAACTGTAACTTCAGGTCTAACCGGTATATTAAACATTCCTGCACATTGAGTAGCAAAATCTCTTTGAAATTTATCAGAATCTTTTACCGACACAACTTTATATTCGTGTTCTAATGATACTGTATCTTCAGCTATACCCATTATGATATACCCACCACCCAAACCAGGTTCATTACAATATGCACAAACAGTTTCCATAACAGAATGAGTGCTTTCTCCTCCTCCCTTTGCTTCTATCCATGGGCATTCATCTTGTTCATTTAATAGCTCAAATAACTCCTTTACTGTATAATTCATTTTAAAATATTTTTTTTAATTATAACATCAAGATTGTAGTAAGTTGTTTCATACGGTTGCCTTCAGTTTGAACTGTTCGGAAATTCCGAACAGTTGAACTTGCATCCAATTCGCCTTCCATAAACACATTTTTAATATGCTCACTTATGGTGGCTTTTGATTTCTGAAACAATTCACATAACTGACTTTGTGTAAGCCAAACTGTCTCACCTTGCAAAGTAACCTCAAGCTTAATGTCGCCTTGTGAAGTTTGATAAAGAATTATTTCGTTTGTAGCTTCCATTAATTTGTTTTTAACGTTTGCCTTTAATTATTATTAAAGAATTTATCATCTTCCCATTTTGCAGGATTGTTTATAATATAATCTGAAATACGTTGATACGATTGATCGGTACGTATTATATGTTCGTAATAATCGCGTTGCCAAATTGATCGTTGGGATGGTTGGGGCGAATTGCATTCGCCCATTTCATTTACGGACGAATCCGTTTTTAAATTGGGCGAAAGCATTTCGCCCCTACGATTTTCGTACGTATTTATTTGTCTCATAACTGATCCTTCAAAACCGCGGACAATTGCGCCAACTGTTTGCGATGGCGATCTAAATCCCTGTCGGGGTGGTTGGGGCGAATTGCATTCGCCCTTTTCGTTAATGGACGAATCCGTTTTAATATCGGGCGAATGCAATTCGCCCCTACCGATATCATTTATTATAATAATCCCATGTAAATGGTTTGGCATTATTACGAAAACATCCAATTCAACATTTTTGCGAACATTGGGGGTATTTCCCCATTCGTTATATGCAATTACACCATAATCATTCAATATCATTTTACCATCAACAATTTCGCCAAAAGTACTAACATCCCTATCCTGACAACATATTGTAATAAAATATGCGCCTGCCTGCGAATAATCATATCCTTTTAATCGGATTGATCTGCGGTGATG
>CAYRBL010000149.1:0-7785 GCA_964422385.1 uncultured Bacteroides sp. | reverse complement strand
ATGCAACAATAACGTAGGTTAATACAACAATAACATAGGTTAATGCAACAATAACGTAGGTTATTTTCAAATAACCTTTATTCGTTAGATATAGAACATTACTTGCTTATTGTGAAATACAGTTAATAATAAACACTCTACTTTTTAGCTCCATTTAACCTATTTCATAAGTATTTTATTTTTATCCATCAACTTTTCTATATCTAATAAATACAAACGTAGCAAAATAAAACTCAAAATCGAAATGTGCAAAAAAAAGTTTGCGACACAAGTAGCCGCTATAATATTGGTTAATTAAAACAATTTTACAACCAAAATCATTAGCAATAATATATTTTTAAAAATATTAAAAATAAATGTCTTAATAAACAAAAAAAATACGTAGGTTTGTAAACATATTTAAACAATAATTTAATCCATAATATACAGATGAAAATAACTGAGGTTAAGACTAAAAAGGATATTTCAGATTTCTACAATGTAGCAAGAGAAGTTTATAAAAATGATACAACTTGGGTTTGTCCTCTTGAAACCGAGATTGAAGGTATATTTAATCCCGTTACAAATATCTTTTTTAAGAACGGAGAAGCAATACGTTGGGTTTTAAAAGATGAAACTGGAAAACTACTGGGTAGAGTTGCTGCTTTTATTAATAAAAACAAAGCATATACATATACGCAACCTACAGGTGGGATGGGTTTTTATGAATGTATAAATGATGAGAATGCTGCTAAAATACTTTTCGATCAATGCGAGAAATGGCTTAGTGAAAAAGGTATGGAAGCAATGGATGGTCCTATCAATTTTAGCGAAAACGATAACTATTGGGGACTTTTGGTTGATGGATTTACGCATCCTGGCTTAGGGATGCCTTACAATCCTACTTATTATCAAGAACAGTTCGAGAACTATGGATTTAAGTTTTATTTCGAACAAATAACAAATCATGTTGACCTTAGTCATCAAATTCTCCCTGAACGCTTCTTTAAAATTGCGGATTGGATTCGTAAAAAACCAGAGTACGAATTCAAACATTTATCCTTAAAAGAAGTCGATAAATTTATTGATGATTTCAAAACAGTATATGACGACGCATGGCAGTTTCACGAAAACTTCACTCCTATTAATAAAGCTATGTTAATACGTTCTATAAATAATGCGAAAGCAATAATTGATGAAGAATTTATCTGGTTTGCATATCACGACAATGCACCTATTGCGTTTTTAATAATGTTTCCAGATGTTAATCAAATATTAAAACACTTGAATGGAAAACTTCATTTTATTAATAAATTAAGATTTCTTTATCTAAAGAAAATTCATACAATAACTAGAGCACGCATTACTATTATGGGTGTTGCACCAAAGTTTCAGAAATCAGGTATCGAGTCTGGTATCTTCTGGCATCTGCAAGAAGTATTAAAAAGGAAACCCTGGTACAAAGAATTAGAATTATCTTGGGTAGGTGATTTTAATCCTAAGATGCGTGCACTACATGAATCAGTTGGAGGTAAATTTGCAAAGAAACATGTAACCTATCGTAAGCTTTTTAAGGATGAAAGCAAATTCCAAAGATCAACAATAATACCAAGAGACACCAAGGAGAGAATAATTAATAATTAATAATTAATAATTAAGATTTTATAATAAAAACTTAAGGCACTTTAAGTACTTAAGGCACTTTTTAATAATACACATTATGAAAATACAATTTTTAGGAGCAGCTCGCGAAGTTACAGGGAGTAAACATTTAATCACAACTAAAGAGGGTGTAAAAATACTTCTTGATTGTGGAATGTACCAGGGAAAAGGGATGGAAACCGACGAAATGAACAGGGAACTTGGCTTCGATCCTGAAGAAATAGATTATCTTATTCTTTCGCACGCCCACATCGACCATTCAGGGCTTATACCTTATATTTATAAGAATGGTTTTGATGGTACTATTCTCTGTACTCCAGCTACCCGTGATTTGTGTGCTATCCTTTTGGCAGATTCAGGAAAAATACAAGAGTACGATACCTACACTCATAATAAAAAGAGACTGGCTCAGGGTTTAAAAGCTGTTGAACCACTCTATACAATGAAAGATGCTCAGGAATGTATGGGCAGTTTTGTGAGTATTCCTTATAGAAAAGAATTCATGATTGAAGATAATATTAGTGTTATCTTTACAGATACTGGTCATATTTTGGGTAGTTCGGCAGTAAATCTTAGTATAAAAGAAGGTCGGAAAGTAAATAGAATTTGCTACACTGGTGATATTGGAAGATACCATAAACGTATTTTAAAAGAACCTGAAGCCTTCCCTCAAGCCGATTATATAATTGCTGAATCAACTTATGGCGACCGTTTACATCACAATGTTGCAGATGCCGAAAAAGAATTATTAAAGGTTGTAATTGATGCGTGTACAAAGAAAAAAGGTAAACTTATAATTCCATCTTTTAGTGTAGGTCGTACCCAAGAAATTGTGTATGCATTGAACAGGTTAAAAAGTGCTAAACTATTGCCTGATGTAGATGTTTTTGTAGATAGTCCTCTCTCCTCTGATGCTACTAATATTTTCAGATTGCATCCCGAATGCTTCAATAATGAGATTTTAGAAGTGATGAAATCTGATCCCGATCCATTTGGTTTTAGCAAGCTCAGGTATGTACAAAGTGTTGAAGAATCGAAAGAATTAAACCATCATAACAAACCTTGTATTATTATTTCTGCTTCTGGTATGATGGAAGCTGGAAGGGTAAAACATCATCTGGCTAACAATATAACGAATCCTAAAACAACAATTTTGGTAGTAGGTTATTGCGCACCTTCAACTCTTGGCGCCCGTATTGCTAGAGGAGATAAAAGAGTAAGTATTTTTGGTCATATTTATGATGTTAAAGCCGATATTGAAAAGCTAGAATCATACTCTGCACATGGAGACTATGAAGAAATGTGTACTTTTTTAACAAAAGATCAGGATTTGAAAAAAGTAAAGAAGGTTTTCCTTGTTCATGGCGAAATTGACGTACAAGAAAAGTATGCCGAGTTTTTAAATGATAATGGGTTTAAAAATGTATACATTCCAAAAGTAAAAGAGGAGGTAGAATTATAAAAAATCATAGATACAAAAGAGTAATTCTTCATAATTTTTCAAAAGAAAAGTATTCTTTTTATCAATTATGATTGTTTCCAATGTATTTTTTACTACTTTTGTACTTTAATCTTTAAATCAGTTTATAAATTAAATAATTCAATTATGTTTAAAAATCATCCGAAAGGATTACTTGCAGCAGCCTTAGCGAACATGGGCGAACGCTTTGGTTTTTACACCATGATGGCTATTTTAGTTCTGTTTCTTCAGGCTAAATTTGGCTTATCTGGTACTAAAGCCGGTGTTATTTATTCAATTTTTTATTTTTCCATTTATATTCTTGCGTTCATCGGCGGACTTATTGCTGATAAAACCAGAAATTATAAAGGAACTATCTTAACAGGTCTGATTTTAATGGCGGTAGGTTACTTTTTAATTGCTATCCCATCTCCTACTCCTTCTCCAAACAAAGTTTTGTTTTTAACCTTAACTTGTATTGGTTTGTTTGTTATCGCATTTGGTAATGGATTGTTCAAAGGCAATCTACAGGCTTTAGTTGGGCAAATGTACGACAACGAAACTTATGGAAAAATGAGAGATTCAGGTTTCTCTTTATTCTATATGTTTATCAATGTTGGTGCTATCTTTGCTCCTTTAGCAGCTATTGGCGTACGTAACTGGTGGTTGGGAAAGCATGCTTTCCAATACAATGCTGATTTACCTGCTTTGTGTCACGCGCATTTAGATGGCACTATTAATGCTGGTGCTTCCGAATCTTTAACTAAAATGGCAACTACAGTAAGTGGTCATCCTATTACAGATATGACAGCTTTTGCTAAAGAATATCTTAATGTATTCACTACTGGTTTCCATTATGCGTTTGCTGTTGCTATTTTTGCTATGGCTATTTCGTTGGTTATTTATTTAGTTAATAAAAAGAATTTCCCTAATCCTAAAAAAGTTGTTAAAGCTGGTGCAGCTCTTGATCCTGATGCAATTGTTATGGATATTAAAGAAGTAAAACAACGTATGTATGCATTATTTGCAGTATTTGGTGTTGCTATCTTCTTCTGGATGTCTTTCCATCAAAATGGATTAACGCTGACTTTCTTTGCTAAAGAATATACTAATCTTAGCATTATAAAAATTTCATTAGGAAGCTTTACATTAAAAGGGGCAGAAATATTCCAATCAATAAACCCATTCTTCGTAGTATTTTTAACTCCATTGGTATTGGCTTTATTTGGTTATTTAAGAAAAAAAGGCAACGAACCATCAACGCCTAAAAAGATTGCTATAGGTATGTGCATAGCTGCAATCGGATTTTTAATCATGGTAATAGGTTCTTATATTTATCACTTACCATTACACAAAGCTATTGATCCTAATCAAGGTGGCGTTCCATTAGACGAAAGTTTAAAAGTAACCCCATTCTTATTAATAGGAACTTATTTCGTACTTACAGTTGCCGAATTATTCATCAGCCCATTAGGAATATCATTTGTATCCAAAGTAGCTCCACCTCAATACCAAGGCATCATGCAAGGTGGTTGGTTAGGTGCAACTGCTATTGGTAACTCTTTATTATTTATTGGAGCAGTTTTATACGATTCAATTCCAATTTGGATGACTTGGACATTATTCGTAACTGCATGTACAATATCTATGTTAACGATGATACTTATGCTAAAATGGCTCGAAAGAGTTGCTAAGTAATACCTGTTATTTATTACAATATAAAAAAAGGCTGCCTGATTCAGGTGGCCTTTTTTATTTTATGAAACTAAGAGAATTATTGCAAGCAACATTTAATGAACTCCTTTATTTAAATATAAAGTTTAAATCCAACATCATACAATTTTATAGCAAAAGTATGTAATGTTAGGGCATCTTCGTACACTTTTAACCTAAAAGTGTGTGAAGATAGAGCAAAAGTGTGTGAAGATGGAGTAAAAGTGTGTGAAGATGGAGTAAAAGTGTACACTTTTAACACAAAAGTACGTGATTATGGATTAACATCGTACACTTTTGGTCTGAAAGTATATGATGATGGACCAAAAATATACGATAACAAGCATTATGTTGAACATTTAGATATTTACACTCTCAATCTATACGAAAAAGTAATCAGTTTAAAGTTATGTAACTAGTTCCTGATGATGTATATTAAAAAAGACATTGAGTAATTGGCGAGTTTAATTAGTATATTAGAGAAAAAAAAGATTCAATAAAATATTTCTTATATTGCTCATTTATAATATTAAAACATTTTTATTAAAATTTATTTAATCTTTTATATTTATAAATTCAGTGAAATGATTACATTTGCCATGTTTTTATAATAATATTAACACAAAAAACAATCGGTATGAATTCAGAGAAAGTAGAACAAAAAGCAAGTATAAATAGATTTTATTTAGGCACCTTAAGCTTTATTGCAGCAATTGGTGGTTTCTTATTTGGCTTCGATACCGCAGTGATATCTGGTACTTTATCCTTTGTTGTAAAACAATTTGGAATGGATGCCGGAATGGAAGGATGGTTTGTAAGTTCTGCACTTTTAGGCTGTATAATTGGTGTTGCTTTTGCAGGAAAACTTAGTGATAGCTTCGGGCGAAAGAACGTTTTATTACTTTCTGCACTCTTATTTTTAGCATCAGGTATTGGATGTGGCTTAGCACCCAATATCAGCTGGCTAATAACATACAGACTCATCGGTGGATTAGGTGTAGGTGTAGCTTCAATAATATCTCCTTTATATATTTCCGAATTTGCTCCTGCTAAATACAGAGGAAGTCTTGTTTCGGTATATCAACTTGCCATAACCATTGGGATATTAGCTGCATATTTCTCGAATGCTTCGCTTTTGAAATTATCTACAAATCATATTTACGAAAATGCTTTATTAAATTGGATAATTAATAAAGAAGTTTGGCGCGTAATGTTTGTAATGTACGCATTTCCTGCAGTCATATTCTTCTTATTACTTTTAATTGTACCCGAATCTCCACGTTGGCTGGCATTGAAAGGGGAAACCGATAAAGCATTATTATATTTGACTAAATTAAATGGAGCAAATGCTGCCAAAATCGAACTAGCCGAAATAAAAGCAGCATCAAAAGAAGAAAGTGGCTCCTTAAAAATGTTATTAGAACCTAAATACAGAGTGCCTTTAATCATAGGATTGTCTTTACCAATCTTATCACAGTTCTCGGGTATCAATGCAATCATTTATTATGGGCCACAGATTCTAGAGCATGCCGGATTTCAACTGAGTAGTGCCTTAGGCGGACAAGTTACAATAGGAATTATCAACACTCTGTTTACTTTTATAGCAATATTTATGATTGATAAATGGGGACGCAAACCTTTATTAATTGCAGGTATTAGTGGCGCAATAATTTCTTTAACTGTATGTGGAATTCTCTTTGCAAAAGGCATAACTGACGGCCCTTGGATCCTAATTTCAATCTTAGCTTACATCTCATGTTTTGCATTTTCATTCGGACCTATTTGTTGGGTAATAATTGGTGAAATATATCCTAACAGCATAAGGGGAAGGGCCATGTCAGTAGCTACTTTAACGCTATGGGTTGGGGTATTTATTATTGGTTGGTTAACACCTATTATGTTAAATGGAATTGGAGCTGCTTTTACATTCTGGATATTTGCATTGCTATGTATTCCTGCACTGTATATAACTTTAAAAGTGATTCCAGAAACCAAAGGCAAGACTTTGGAAGAAATAGAACGCCATTGGAATAAATAAAAAGACTATTTTGTTGAGAAAAATGAAAAAGAAACCTTACAAATAAGAAGGTTTTATTGTTTTATTTTGATAATCATTCCTGCAAAAATCAGATTTCCGTCTTGATAAGCAGTAATGTATAGGTTACCTTCTTTGATGCCATCTAAAAGCATCTTAAATTGATTCTTTCCTTTTGGAGTGTTTGGATGTATGTATGTTCGCAATCTTTCGCCCATACTACCTAATATTTCTATTTTTATAGTAGCCTCATTATCTTGGGTAAGTTCAATGTTTAATTCGTTAGTTACTGGGTTTGGATAGGCTTTTACAATCTTGTTTCCAATAGTATCTTTTACACTTGTTTTATTATGTTTACTTGTTGCATAGAAATTAGATTCCTTTTGCTGTGCCGACACAGTAAATGAGATGCATACTATAAAAACTATGATTAAATTTTTAAACATTGATAGCTTGTATTAATTTTACAAAGATACTAAATAAAAAAAGAAAAGGGAAGCAATTGCTATCTTAAAAAATCATAAATCTTTTTCACATCCTCTCTGTCTATCCAAATGATGTCTTTGTCTTTTCTGAACCAAGTAAGCTGGCGTTTAGCGTATCTACGGGTGTTTATCTTAATTTTATCAACTGCTTCTTCGAGGGTCATTGAGTTATCAAAATAATTAAAGAGCTCTTTATAACCTACCGTATTCAATGCATTGTATGCTCGGAAAGGTAGTAAGGAATATGCTTCTTCAATAAAGCCTTGTGCTATCATTTTATCTGTACGTAGGTTTATTCTTTCATACATTAACTCCCTTTCTGAAAATAATCCAAATTTTTGGATGTTAAATTCTCTTGATTTAGGGTTACTAAGTCGTAAATCTGAGTATTTTTGCCCAGTTGTTAAGCAAACTTCTAATGCTCGTATGAGTCGTTTGGGGTTTGCTAAATC
>CAYRBL010000148.1:3380-7811 GCA_964422385.1 uncultured Bacteroides sp. | reverse complement strand
AAAAATTTTTAATAGATATAATGGAAGAAAACAAAAAGAATAATAATCGATATCTGCCTATACTCTTTGCGCTGGTATTGGCTATGGGTGTGATAATTGGAACACGTCTGCCTTCGAAACTTCACAATGCAAAATATGATAAGATTGGGGATGTTATCAACATGGTGATGCAAAATTATGTGGATAGTGTGGACAAGGAAAGCCTAAAAGAGAAGGCAATTGTGGGGATGCTCGAAAGCCTCGACCCACATTCGGTATATATTCCGGCAGCCGATTTCAATGATGCCAACGATCCTTTGTTGGGCAAGTTTGATGGAATTGGGGTTCAGTTTCGTCTGCAAAAAGATACTATTATGGTAATAACTCCAGTGGTTGGCGGCCCTTCGGAAAAAGTAGGCATCAGAGCAGGCGACCGTATAGTTACTGTGGATGGCAAAAATGTTGCAGGTATTAATATAAAAGATACCGACGTGATGAAGAAACTGAAGGGCAAAAGAGGTACTAAAGTCAAAGTTGGCATCCTTCGCCGCGGTGTTGCCAAGCTTATAGAATATACGATTGTCCGCGATGTGATTCCTACCTATAGTATTGATGTTGCGTATATGGTGGATAAAGAAACTGGCTATATTAAGCTGAGTAAGTTTTCGGAAACCAGTCATGATGAGTTTATAGATGCGATGATGACGTTGAAGAGTCAGGGCTTGCAAAAACTTATTCTCGACCTAAGAGGAAACGGTGGCGGATACCTGCAAATTGCAATTATGCTTGCCGACGAATTTCTTTCGGGAGGTAAAACGATAGTGTATACCGAAGGTCGAAATCAGACGAGTCATATAAGTAAAGCAACCAACAAAGGCATCTTTCAGGACAATCCATTGGTGATTTTAATAGATGAATTCTCGGCTTCGGCAAGCGAAATCATTTCGGGGGCAATACAAGATAACGATCGTGGATTGATCATCGGCCGACGTTCGTTTGGCAAGGGATTAGTTCAGGAACAGTACTTTTTGTCGGATAGCAGCGCCGTTAGATTAACCATCGCACGCTACCACACCCCAACCGGAAGATGTATTCAACGTTCGTACAAAAACGGAATGGCAGAATATATGCATGAATTAAATCAGAGAGTAGAAAGTGGCGAGCTCGAAAACCCGGATTTAACTAAGTTTGCTGACTCATTAAAATACAAAACACCTAAAGGAAAAATCGTTTATGGCGGCGGCGGTATCATGCCAGATGTGTATGTGCCAATACATGCCGACAAAAATCTAGCTTACTATAATGCAGTTTCCAATAAAGGTTTGGTTTATCAATTTGCATTTGATTATGTGGATAAATTTAGGGTGGAATTAAATAAATATAAAACTGCTCAAGACTTTATTAAGAATTTTAATGTTGATCAGAAAACCTTAACTGATTTTAATGCTTACGCAGAAAAGAATGGGATGAAAGATGTGGCGATGACAGCTGAATCAACACAGAAATTAAAGGTTTTGTTAAAGGCTTATATTGGAAGAAATCTTTTGGATGATAAATGTTTTTATCCAATATATCTTTCAATTGATCCTACTTTTAGTAAAGCTGTAGAGGAGCTTAAGAAACAAAAGTAATCTTTATTTAATAAAAAATAACAGCAACTAATGGCATTTTACGATCTCGAAAAAGAACAACGCGAGCTATTAGTTGAGCAAATTAAGAATGATATTTACGAGGACCTTGTCAAAAATAGTTTTGAGAAGGTCCTCGTATATTTTTCGGATGCCGATACCTACATTCGCAAGGCTGCTTATCTGAATATTGGGAAACTTTTCAATGCACATTCCGAACACCAAAGAGAGCTTATAACGATGCTCGACTGGCTGTTTTTGTCAGATAATAATTATATCCGTCAAACTGTAATTAATTCGTGTGGCGAGATAGGAATGAAAGATTTTGAAAGCATCGAACATCTTTTAGAAAAAGGATTATCAGATGCACATCATTCTGTTCGAAATGCAGTGATAGGTTCTTTAAAAAAGATTATTGAAAAAAATCCAAAGCCTTCTCTAGTGTTTAGCAAAAAATATCTTCATCATGAGGATAAAGAAATCCGAAGAGAGATTTGCCATGGACTGGAGTTGAGAGGAAGGAAATATCCTCAGGACATTTTGCCAATGTTGAAAGAATTGCAGGATGAAAAGCCTGCAAGGGTTCGTAATATGGTGATACACGTTATTGGTCAGATAGCTTATAAAAAAGGATGTTTGGAAACTGTAGCAAAAGAATTGCTCACCTGGGAGAATAAAACGTTAGTAAAAGAAGCAATCGACGAGATTATTGATGTGCACGAAAGGTATAAAAACTTTTCGGCATACACTCAACAGGAAGCAATAAGCTATTTAAGCAAGGTGTTTGATAAACATTACAATTGATTACTTGTTTTTAAATAACAATAAAAAAGCTACCAATCATTTCAATTAAGGAATATTTTGTACTTTTGTTGCTATTAATTTATCGTATGAAAAGAAACATATACACCTATTTTCTATTATTTATTCTGTTAGTTATTACCAGCATTACGGCCAGTGGACAGATAAGTCAGGGCGGTATTCCATATAGCCTAAACGATAAATCTATCTCTAATACTTTTCAGAATATCACTATTGAGAAGCCCGATATGCAGAAAGTTTTTCTGGAAGACGAGCTTTCTAACAAAAGAGGAACTGCCTATAGAATGGGTATAAATATTCCTATTAATAAAGGTATCTACAATTCGGGAACCTGGACTGTTTTGCCAAACGGCGATAAAGTATGGAGGCTTAAAATAACTGCTAAAGATGCGATGGCTATTGGTGTATTCTACGATAAATTCTATATTCCTAAAGGTGGGAAGTTGTTTTTGTATGATGCAAGTTATCGTAATATTATTGGTGCTTATACTAGTTTCAATAATTCTACTTCGGGTTATT
The DNA here is from genome assembly GCA_964422385.1 of uncultured Bacteroides sp. Taxonomy (GTDB): domain Bacteria; phylum Bacteroidota; class Bacteroidia; order Bacteroidales; family JACABE01; genus JBAXLO01. The sequence goes on along the minus strand of CAYRBL010000148.1, from coordinate 4,863 downwards.
TTGCAACAGAACTTATTGGTGGCGAAAATATAATTTTAGAATACAATCAACCTAAATATGTAAAAGATTCTGCTTTTATTAATATTTCTGAGATTAATTATGCATACAGAGCGGTTAGTTTGGTTAATATTTATAAGAATGGTTTTGGTTCATCTCAAGCTTGCGAAGTGAATGTAAATTGTAGCGAAGGAGCTAACTGGAAGCCTCAAAAGCAGGGTGTGGTAAGGATTGCCGTTAAGCTAAGCGGAGGTACTTATTGGTGTACGGGTTCGGTTATGAATAATGTAAAACAAGATTACAAACCTTACATTCTTACTGCCGATCACTGTGGATTGGGTGCTACTCCTGTTGACTTTTCGCAATGGATATTTTATTTTAATTACGAAGCGCCTTCCTGTGCCGATCCTTCGTCGGAGGGTAATTTGGCAACTAAAAGTATGACTGGAGCAGTACTTATGGCACACGGTGGTAATGGTGGAGCAAGTGGTTCTGATTTTAAACTTGTTTTATTGAACGATAAAATCCCCGAATCATACAATCCTTATTTTATGGGTTGGGATATACAGAATTCAGCCAGTCCTTCGGGTGTCAGCATCCATCATCCTGCTGGAGATATTAAAAAGATATCTACATATTTAACGCCGCTTGTTCCATCGGATTGGAATGGACATGTAATTCAAACGCATTGGCAGGTATTTTGGGATCAGACTACAAATGGGCATGGTGTAACTGAGGGTGGTTCGTCGGGTTCTCCTATTTTAAATAATTCGGGTAAGCTTGTTGGCACTTTAACAGGGGGCGATTCTGATTGTAGCAATCAAACAGGTGCCGATTATTATGGGAATTTAAATTATCATTGGGATAAAAATGGAAACACACCTCTGGATAGGGTAAAAGATTGGCTCGACCCCGATACCACAGGAGCTACCCAAGTGAATGGTATGTTTTATTCTGTTATTGATTTTGTTGCTGATAAAAATATTGTTGCTGTTGGCAATACTGTTAATTTTACTGATAAATCAAATGGTGGTCCATTTCAGTATCAATGGAAATTTGATGGAGCTACTCCCGACACTTCTAATGATCAGAATCCTGCTAATATTTTGTATAATACAACAGGTCTTTATAATGTAAAAATGATTGTTAAAACAACAGATACTTCTTATTCTAAAATAAAAGAAAACTATATAAGGGTCTACGATGAAGTTAAATTTTACCCCAACCCTGCTTCCGATTTTGTTTGGATGAATCTGGAGAGCAATAATTATTCTACCATAAAAGTCAGTATTTATAATATGTTTGGAATGGAGGTTAGCACCTATGATATTGCTTTAAATGCTGAGAAAAAAATATTCTTCAATACCTCTTTCCTTAGTTCGGGTATTTATGTATTCAGAATTGAAGGAAACGATATGGTGATGGAGAAAAAAGTTATTATTATTCATAAATAAAAAAGAAAAAACGTTTAAAATAAAATGGAAAA
>CAYRBL010000148.1:2012-3280 GCA_964422385.1 uncultured Bacteroides sp. | reverse complement strand
GCCGAAATCACTGAAGTGCATATAGTAGGTGGTGTTCACCCTAATAGGGATATTCATTATTATGGTAAGATGCTAAAAGATATTAAGGCATCACGTCCAAATTTACATATAAAAGCTTTTACTGCTGTTGAAATCGAACACATGATCAAAAAAGCAGGTATTTCACTTCAAGAAGGCGTGCAATTATTAAAAGAATATGGCTTAGATTCAATTCCTGGAGGTGGTGCTGAGATATTTGATGAGACGCTTCGCAAAGAGATTTGTTCTTCTAAATCTACTGCTGATCAGTGGTTGGCTATACATGAGGCATTGCATAAAGGAGGAATTCCATCTAATGCAACTATTCTGTACGGTCATATCGAATCTTATGCGCATCGTGCTGATCATCTGAATCGTCTTCGCGAAGTTCAGGATCGTACAGGTGGTTTTAATGCATTTATTCCATTAAAATTTAAAAATAAAAACAATACGATGTCCGATATTAAAGAGGTGTCGGTGATTGAAGATTTAAAAAACTATGCAATCTCTCGTATTTTCCTCGATAACTTTGGGCATATAAAAAGCTACTGGCCAATGACCGGCAAACAACTTGCGCAACTTGCATTGTCATTTGGTGTTGATGATTTTGATGGCACTATCAACGATTCAACTAAGATTTATTCTTTGGCAGGATCTGAAGAACAGAATCCTTCGATGACTACTGAGGAGATGAAACAGTTGATAAAGGATGCTAAAAGAGTTCCGGTTGAAAGGGATTCAGTTTACAACATCATCAATATTGAAGAATAAGCGATGGATGATGACGATAAGATAAAAAAGAAGAAGGTTTACGACAGGAAAACTGCCATGCAAAAGGCTATGCAGTATTGTGCCTATCAGGAACGCTCGCAACAGGAAGTAAGGGATAAACTTTACGAATGGGGGCTTCACAAAGAAGACGTTGAAGGTATAATAGCCGATTTGATTGAGCAGAATTTTATTAACGAAGAACGTTTTGCTATCCTTTTTGCAGGTAGCAAATTCAGACAGAAACATTGGGGGCGTGTTAAAATTAAACAAGAATTAAAGCTTAAAAAGATAAGCCCCTATTGTATAAAAAAAGCTTTGGAAGAAATTGACGACAGGGAATATTTAAAGGTTTTAACAACTATCATAAAGAAGAAATCTGAAGAAGTAAAAGAAAAAAACAAGTATAAGAAGTTTGCTAAAGTAGCTTCTTTTGCAATATCTAAAGGCTACGAAACAGAATTGGTGAGGGATATTTTGAA
>CAYRBL010000148.1:0-1912 GCA_964422385.1 uncultured Bacteroides sp. | reverse complement strand
ATTAAAATTACTCTTGAGTTCAATATCTTTTTTAAAAAACATTATAATATTTATTTTTACAAAACTACTAAATTGTATAACACTATTGCAATTTATTTTCATTATTATCTGTTAAGAGAGATAAAACAATATTGTAGCTTGACCAAAAGACACCATTCATTCGTCTAACTTTAACTATATATCGTTATATTAAACCTATTTGTCGTTTTTATTAATCTTTTGTTTAATTTATGTTTTCTTTAAATCAATTTAAGTTCACATTCGTTCAATTATAGTCCTCTTTCAATCGTTCAAAGATATCATTTCTTCGTTTAATGATGTCTTTCCATCTATAAAAAATCCTAATTGTTATATTATTTTTAACTTCTCTTTCTTACCTTTATTTATTACAAGTAGTTTCTTTTTATAAAAGAAACGTTTGATGCTACTCAACAGCTATTTCGTCGACAAAAATCCAAGCCTTTCCTCCTTTACCAGGATGATCGTCAGGACACTTACCTCTATTCTTGATCTGGATATGTATATAACGGGTGTACTGAGGAATGATAGGTTTTGAAACTCTGCGAATACCTCCATCCACTTTCCAAGTTCCCCATTCAGATACCATTGTAGCTACTTGCATAAAAAGATTCCCATCTTCTGAGGTCGACACTTCGATTAAAGTAGGCTCAAAAATCCAAGCTTCGGTGTTGACTAGGAAATTCAACGAAAACTTACTAATAAATACACTCGAACCCAAGTCGAGAATTGCATCCATATCGTCACCCTCGAACCCTAGCCAATTACCATCATCAAATTTAAGCGAACCTGTTATGCCATCGGTCAAAGATGCTGCTCCTTTTGCCTTATACTTATCGTTTGGAGGATATACCAGTTTGACTTCCTTGCCTGTAGCAGGAGTGAAATTGTACAACACAACATTGCTTGCAATCCTGCCTTTATATATTGCCACAGCCTTAAACTTTACAGGAATTTTTAGAGTTAGTTCTTTTGTAAACTCAATGCTTTTTATAGTCGGTACACTGTCGTTTATTGTATAATAAACTTTTATATCCTCTTCTTTTTCTGATTTTAATTTAATGCTAACGGTATTGCCAATGGCGTTGTAATTAATATCAAACTCGGGCGAATCGGCCTTGTAAACCATTGCTGGGCGAAACAAAATAGTACCCTTAACAGCCTTTATAGTTTTAATTTTAAATTTAATAACAGAAGAACTTTCAGTAGTTACCTGTGCTGTACGATTGATGCTTATCTGATTATTTTCTACCTTCAAATATTCGTCGAGCGCCCGCACCCCTTCATAATATAATTGTACACTTTCAATTTTAATCTTATCCTTAGGATTATTGGTCTCAATCTTTACAAAATACTGACCAGGTTCATTAATCTTCTTGCTCAAATCGAGATTTATTTCGGTAGTTTTAGCTTTTGCCGACTTCCATTCCTTAACGGTTTCCCAAGTACTCGTTGAATAACTGCCCTTAAATCCATAAAATCCCCCAACATAATAAGCTCTCATCGACCTAAGTAAAGGTGTGCTCACCGATTTAGTTATGCTAAGGCGAATGGCACTAACAGCTATTTCTTTAAAATAATCAATCTTCTTATGACCTATAGATAGCCCGCTTACGAGTTCTTTCCAATTGCCATTAACCAAACCCTCGATGGTGTATTCTCTTATCCGTTCGCCATTCTTATAATCTTCCATAGTTATAACGTGGTTGATAAGAGTAGGTTTGGGAAAAGTTATGGTATGAATATCACCTTGTTTATCTTTAAGTTCAGCAATAGCTTTATCAAACCTTCTGTCAATCTCGTTACCAAATTCCTTATATCTTTCCATATCAGCGGCAGGGATCAAACCTGTAGTATCTGGAGTGGAATTTAATAAAAGCACCGAGCCATATCC
>CAYRBL010000147.1:1940-7866 GCA_964422385.1 uncultured Bacteroides sp. | reverse complement strand
ACATTACATAAAGTCTGGTTTGCACCAGCTAAAGCCATAGTAGGAATGTCGTGTATTGTTATTGTTACATTATTTGAACTTGGTGTACAAGTTCCATTGCTAATTGTCCAAGTAAATTGGTAGGTACCTGTAGTTACTCCTATAATAGCAGATGTAGGAGAACTTGGGTCTAAAATATAAGCAGTAGTTGGACCACTTACTTGCGTCCAAGTTCCTGTGCCAACAGCTGGAGTGTTTCCTGTTAGATAGATATCTGAGAAAAGACATACATCAGTTGTTGTAGCACTTGCATCAGCAACTGTAGGGTTTTGATATATTGTTACAGTCATTTGGTCAGAAGAAGTACAAGAACCTAGAGTGGTTGTCCAATCAAATACGTAAACACCATAATTTGTTAAACCAGATACTGAAGTTGTAGGATTTGTATTGTCAGTAAAAGTAGCTGTACTTGGACCTGAAACTTGAGTCCATAAACCTGTACCACTAACTAAAGTACCCCCATTCATAGAAGTAGAATGTATATCACAAAGCACTTGATCTGAACCTGCATCGGCAGTAGTAGGAGTTGGCTCAATAGTAAATTCTACTTGGTCGGTACTTGAAGCACATGACCCATTAGAAATAGTCCAATCAAATTTATATAAACCAGGAATAACTCCAGTTATTGTTGAATTTGGTAAGATAGGAGAAGTAATTGTTGGAGTATTAGGACCACTTACAAAGGTCCAGTTACCTAATCCAATTGCTGGAGTATTTGCAGTCATTGTTACCTGAGTTGCGCAAACAATATTTTGATCAGCACCAGCATTAGCAGGAGTTGGTAAAGAAGAATTTTCAATTCTTACTTGATCTGAACTGCTACAAGTTCCATTTGCAATTGTCCAAACAAAAACATAGGTACCCGAACTGCCACCTGTAAAAGATGTAGAAGGACTTGTGTTGTCAGGTGAATAACTACCACCAGAAGGACCATCAAGTTTCGACCAAATACCATTGCCAGATAAAGGTGTATTGCCACTTAATGAAAAAGAACTTTGATTACAAACAGATTGGTCTGAACCAGCATTGGCAGTAGTAGGAACTGGATATAAAGTTACCGTCATATCATCAGTAGAATTGCATCCAAAACTAGAAACAGTATATCTAAAAGTATAAGAACTTCCAGGAATTAATCCTGAAGCAACTGCATTATTTGATGTAATAGGATCTATTGTTGAACTGTTTGGTCCACTAATTTGCGACCACGTTCCTGTACTGTTTATTGTTCCAATTAAACTTGTATAAGTTGTAGTTTCGCAATAACTTTGATCAGCACCAGCATCTGCATTTCTAACAACTGTTATTGATACATCATCTGAAGACAATGGACAGTAATAACCAGTCGAACTAGTCCATCTATATACATAAGTTCCTGTAATAATATTTGAGATAGAAGTTGTAGGAGAAGTTATGTCAGCAATATCTGGAGTGTTTGGTCCACTAATAAATAACCAGTAACCTACACCGCTTGTAATAGTATTTCCATTTAAAGGTGTTGAACTTGCTCCACATACTGTAAAGTCTATACCAGCATATGCAGTAGTAGGTTGGTTTGTTACGTTTAAAATTACAGTATCGTTCGATGAAGAACAAGCGTCATTTGATATTGTCCATACAAAAGCATAAACACCACTACCCAAATTCGAAACGGTTGTATTGTATGTGTTAGGTGCAGTAATTGTAACTCCACCGTCACCTATAACTTGCGACCAATAACCTGTTCCAATTGTAGGATTATTCCCAGCTAAAGTTGCAGAGTTTCCACAAATATTTTGATCTACTCCAGCATTAGCAGTAGTTGCAGTATTAGAAATTGTAATCATTACAGTATCTCGAGAAGGAGCACAACCTCCACCATAAGAAATAGCCCATTCGAAGGTATAAGTTCCATCTGAAAGTCCAGTTACTGTTGTGTTTCTTAAAACATTATTTGTTATTGTAGCAGAACCACCTGTTAACTTTGTCCATAAACCTGTTCCAGGTGATGGATTATTCCCATTTAAAGTGATTGAAGTTGTTCCAGAAGGAAGACATTGATCAGCTCCTGCTAGAGATTGTATTGGGCCTGTTGTCCCGTTTGAATGAACAGCACAATCATCTGAAGAGCTATTACAAGAATTTGATATTGTCCAGGTGAAAGTATAATTTGTATTAGAGGTCAAACCATTTACAATTGCATTTGCCGAATGAATGTCAGAAAAGGTAACACCAGAGCTAGGAACAACTGACCAAGTTCCAGTTTCATTAGAGGCAGCTTTATTTGCATCTAAATATAATGCTGTTGAAGCACAAATAAACTGATCAGGACCTGCATTAGCTGTTGTTGGATTGCTAGCAGCTACTAATACATTTACATCTGTTTGTTTGGTAGGACAAGCTGGTCCTCCAGAGATAACCCAACGGAATGTATACAATCCATTTGTTAAACCTGAAATAGGAGAATTATGTCTGTAGATTGAATCAATAATAGCAGTGTTTGGACCACTAACCTGAGTCCATTTGCCAATACCAACATAAGGGTCGTTTCCTGCAAGTGCTGTCGAAGTAACGTTGCATACTAATGTCTGACTTGTTCCAGAATTTGAAGCGGTAGGGTCTGCTGATACAATTACTACTAAATCTGCAAAAGCAGCTTCGCAACTTGAACCAATTCCTGGTGATTTCCTAAAACGAATTACATAAGTTCCAGCTTCAGTTAAGCCATTAATTGTATAAGGAGAGCCTCCTTCTGCGGTTTTGTATACTGTAGGGATTGCATAAGTACAACCTGAAGGACCACTTACAATACTCCATTCAACACTTCCGCTTCCAGTTGCATTATAGTTTACTGTAGCTGATGTTGAGCCACAAGATAACATCATTTGTGATGTTGTTAAACTTATTGATGGGTTTGTCGCATATCCAATTGTTACATTTGAACTACTGCTGCATCCAGTTGCCGAATTACTTATAGTATACTTAAAAGTATATGTGCTACTTCCGTCTAAACTTGTTACGTTTGTAATTCTATTGGTAGGACTAACTATTGTTGCTCCTAAAGGACCTCCAGTTTGTTCCCAAGTTACACTTTCATTAGTGTATAACTGTAAATTACCTTTTAAAACAGTTGAAGTTCTGCCGTCACAATAAGTCTGACTACCTGATATTACGGAAGCAGAAGTAACACTTGAAGTTGGAGCAGGAACTATAATTTGTACATCAGAAGTTCCGTTTACACAAGGTCCTGAAACAACCCAACGAAGTGAATAAGTTCCTTGTATTAGGTTAGAAATTGATGTTGTGTTTGAATGACTATTTGCTATTGTAGGGATATTAGGTCCGTTAAGTACTAACCAAGTTCCTATTTGTCCATTAACTCCACAACCACCATAAGAAGCATTCATTGAAGTGGATTGTGTAGTAGAAAAACAATTGCTTAAAGTTTGATTTGAACCTGCTGAAACTGGAGAAACTCCTCCACAATTTGTAATGATAAGGGTGTCGAAAGTTCCACATCCGTTAGGGTTAGTTATTCCCCATTGTAATATCGTATTTCCACAAGCATTTCCTGATACATTGATAGTAGATGTTGGAGAAGAAGGATTGTTTATCGTAACACCATTATTTGTTCCTATTATAGACCATAAACCAACTTCACTAACTCCGTAATTAGGTGTGTTAGCTTGCAAAGGGCCTAACGAATTACCTGGAGCTAAGTAAAAACTTGTTCCTGCATTGGCATTACTTGCAGGTTTTACTATATAAGTTACATCATCATAAATTAAAGTCCCATCTAAACAAGTTGTAGAGAGTCTGAATTTATATGTATTCCCACCAGTATAACCACTAACGGTTGAAGTTAATGAATGAGGAGCGTTTATTAAAACGGAAGGTCCGCTTATCTGTGACCAAGTAGTTGTTACTGCTCCTAACCCAGCTTTTTGTCCAATTAAAATCAATGGATCGTGTGCGCAAATTGTAAGATCAACATTTGCATTGACTGTACAATTTTGTGATCTTAATGTTTGCGGATTTATTAATAAAAGAGTTAGTAAAAATAATGAAATAAACATCATTTTAACCTGTAATACAGTGTTAAAAGAGATAGTATTCTTTTTCATTTTGTGTTATATTGTGTGTCTAAATAATTTGAATTTACTATTAACAACAAAATGTTGATAATGTTCGACAAAAGTAAATTAAATTTTAGTAGTTAACAAATAATAAAAGAAATATTAACTATAAATTAACATTACTCCAACTTGAATTATCAGTTTGTAATTAATAAAAATGATTTATATCAAATATTATGCCAAATTATAACATTATTAGATGGTTATAAGTATATGTCTGGTTTGGATAACAATATATTTAAGAATAGTAAATAAGTATTTCAATGCTTAAATCAGATTTGTTTTATTTTGGGAAGGAAATTACTATAAAGGGACTTAATTTTTTTCTAATAAAAGCATTAAAATTATTAAAGTTCCTAAATGGTATAAAATTTAAATAAATAAAAGGTGCTTATAATTTTAAGAGTTTTTTATTTCTAAAAGACTACTGTTTTATAATAGCTCTTGCATCTCTTTCCAATGATATGTTTTTGTTTTAGAAGTTTGATTATTAGCTGCAGCAAGCATTGCTTTAGCAACATCTTTTCCAGTTATTCCTTTATATTTCTCCATTTTTCTTATTAAACATACATTAATAACCGACCAAATATTGATAAAGATTTTTTCAAAAACACGCTTTTCCTTTCTATTCCCCATCAACATCGATGGACGAAAGATATGTGTGTGTTCATAATTAAGGTTTATAATATCTCGCTCTGTTTCACCTTTTGTTTTAATATAAAATACGGAAGAATTTTCGTTAGCACCTATAGCCGTAACAACAAATACTGAAGTAGCCCCATTTTCTTTGGCTAATTTTGCAGCTAATACTGGATAATCATGGTCAACTTGATAGTATTGCTTTGTATCAGGCGTGTTTTTCTTAGTTGTTCCAAGTGTTATAAAGACTTCATCTGCTATTAACTCATTTTTTAAAGAATTTAAAGAATTAAAATCTCCTATTAAAGTTTTTAACTTTGGATGTTGTATGTTTAAATCTTTTCTAACTACTATTGTTACTGTTTCATATTCTGAGTTGTTCAATAGTTCGTTCAAAAGAAAGGATCCTATAAATCCACTTGCTCCAAAAAGTATTGCTTTTTTCATTTATTGTGTTGTATTTAGTAGTTTTAGTAAACGATTTATATTATTAGTCTCTGTAATTTCTTATTTTCTTTTTAAATAGATGTCTCCAAAAGTAATCCAAATGCCTTTATTGTTTTTAGTAGTTGTATGAAACTGCCAGCTATCTTTAGTTACATCATACATAAATTTATTAATAAAAGACCCATCAGGGTATTCAAAACGAAACTCAATATTATTCCCTGATTTAATGCCATAACCTAGTGTTTCAGAAAACCTTCCTCCAAAATTATCCAACCAATGCATAACATATCTTTCGCTTACGCAATCATAACCTATATAAACTTTTGCAGTGTATTGAGGATTAGTTGCAGTATCTGCAAATGTAAGCGCCACAAATTGATGATTTAATTCCCAAATTGCATTAAAATGATAATTCACTGCATCACCTCCTATATTTCCATTGACATTCCAATTACCAATTATTTTTTCCAATAAATTATCATTAAAAACAGTTTCTTTACATTTAGTAGTATCCTGCGAAATGCAGTGTTTGTTTATAGAAAAGATTAGTATTAAAAATAGTATTAAACGTATTGTTTTCATATTGATTTTGTAATTATTATGCAGCTTCTTCTTAAAGATACCTTATCTTATAAGCCCATTTTGACGCAAATTCTTATATATTTCATCTATGTTTTCTGGAATATCAA
>CAYRBL010000147.1:0-1840 GCA_964422385.1 uncultured Bacteroides sp. | reverse complement strand
AGCCCATTTTGACGCAAATTCTTATATATTTCATCTATGTTTTCTGGAATATCAAAACGGATCAACCAGTTTACATCAAATCCATTGTGAATTGCTGTTTTCATTAAATTATCGTTATCACCTATCAAGCGTCCTATTGCTATTAGATCTTCTTTAAAATCTAAGTGTAAATCTATATGTTGTTTCTGCATAAGTAATAAAATCTTAAATACTTTTGCTATTATGTAAATACATAGTGTATAAGCCTTGCCATACTTTTCATTTTTTATCTTTTCATTATTTAGTTCTAATAGTTTTCTTAGCATAATGCAACTCAAACTTATTTCTCCATATTTATCTTTAGTGAGCTCTTTATGTGAATTTATTTCCCCACTATACGAACGAGTTTCCATTAATAAATAGCCTGGAGAATAATATCTCTGAGCATATCTTTCAATGTCATTGATGATTTTTTCTTCCAGTTTCTTTCTAAGTTCTACTGGAGTATCTATATTAGCTAATTTATAATGCAGTTTTTTAGCTAATTTCATATCATATTTTAATAAATTTAAGATCAATTCTACTTTATCGATTTCTGGTAGCTTTAATAATGCGTTCTTAAATTCAGGATCGTTTAACATACTCTTATTTTCTTATTTGTTTACACTTAATTTACTATAAAAATAATATAGCATCTTTTTTACAATAGCATAATTGGTGTGCAAAGTTAGAAAAAGTTCTGAATATCGAATATGGTTTATGCTTTATCGATTTTAAGAGCTGTCATAGATAGGGAGCCTGCAACTAATTTATCATTAAAAAGACTTACTTTTTCATTTTCTTTTTTCAAAGCCAATATATACAACAATGGTAAGTAATGCTCAGGTGATGGAACCGCCATTGCTACTTCTTTACCTAATGATGTGTAGTTGATAAGTTGTTTGTGATCGTTTGCAAGTATTAATTTCTTTACTTTATCGCTTGCTTCTTTTGCCCAATCGTATCCATATTCTGGTTCGTTCAATTTGTCCCAGGCTACCATCCCTAAATTATGCACTATGTTTCCACTACCTATTATTAAAACTCCTTTTTTGCGTAATGATGCCAATTCTTTAGCTAATTCGTAATGATATTGTGGTGATTGGGAATAGTCTAAACTTAATTGTACTATAGGAACATCTGCTTTTGGATATATCCTGCTTACTACGCTCCAGCATCCATGATCGAGACCCCATTTGGTGTCTAATCCAACTGTAGTTTTATTAATTAAGTCTTTTGTTTCTTTTGCAAGTTGTGGGCTGCCCTGTGCTGGGTACTGAACTTCGAATAGTTCTCTTGGAAAGCCGCCGAAATCGTGGATAGTTTCAGGTTTTTCTGTAGTTGTTACAAACGTTCCTTTGGTTTCCCAATGCGCAGATATACATAAGATAGCAGTTGGTTTACTTATTGTTTTACCAATGTTTCTCCAAGCAGTTACAAATTCGTTTTCTTCTATGGCATTCATAGGGCTGCCATGACCTACAAACAGTAGGGGCATTTCTTCTGTAGTTGTGTAGGGTTCTGTTACTTTTATTATGTCGTTTATTTTCATCGCTGTATATGTTAAAGGTATTAATGCTAATGCTTGTAAAAATTTTCTTCGTTCCATCTTTATTAGTTGTTATAATAATAAAATGACCTTTGCTTATAAACAATCAAAGGCCATTTTTATTTTAAGAAACACAAAATAAATATATTTATCTTCCTTTTATTTTTGATTAAATTATTATTGCAGATGATGAGATAGGTTATAATGAGTATGAAATTCCATACATATTAAGAATAGACAAGTGGAATAAGTTTTGAATATATGTAGTTTTTT
>CAYRBL010000146.1:0-7908 GCA_964422385.1 uncultured Bacteroides sp. | reverse complement strand
AAAAATATTAAAAAATTATTTAAAACATAAAAACATGAAGCCTAAAATATTAATAAAAAAGGCATGGTTATCATTTACAATTTTGGTTGTAGGTATAGTATTAACAATCATAGCTTCATTATATACAAAAAACATATTAGATTCTTATTCTAACTATGAATTTAAACAAATATGTAATGAGATAAAAACAAAAATAAATACCCGCCTTTATTCGCATGCTCAACTTTTAAGAAGTGGTTCTGCATTTTTTGCTGCTTCAGATTCTGTAACCCGTGAAGATTGGAAAACTTTTAACGAACATTCAAAAATAAAAAAGAATTTACCGGGTATTCAAGGATTTGGCTTTTCAGTTATTATTAAAAAAGAACACTTACAACAGCATATCGAGAGTATAAGAAATCAAGGCTTTCCAAATTATACTATTCTCCCTTCGGGCGATCGTGATATTTATACTTCAATAATATATCTCGAACCATTTACTGATAGAAATCTACGAGCATTTGGATATGATATGTATGCCGAACCAATTAGAAGAAAAGCTATGCAACAAGCTTGTGATAACGACATTGCAGCGCTTTCGGGAAAAGTAGTTTTGGTTCAGGAAATCGACAAAGATTTACAGGCAGGCACCTTAATGTATGTTCCCGTTTACAAAAAAGGAAAGCCTGAAACAACAATAGAAGAACGTCGTGCAGCTATAATTGGTTGGGTTTATAGTCCCTATCGTATGTATGATTTGATGGATGGTATTTTGGGTCGTTGGGATTTAATTGATGACAATAGAATTCATTTATTGATATATGATAATGAAGATATCACAGAAAATTCTTTATTATTCGACAGCCAAAGAAACGATTCAATAAATAAATATAAAACAAATAATCATTCACTTACACTACCAATTATATTTAACGATAAAAAATGGACTTTGCAATTCTCACAACCCAAAGTAGAAGCATTTTATTTTCAAAGCAAAGTAATAATTATATTTTTTGGTGGTTTGATAATAAGTTTGTTGTTATTCTTTTTATCATTATCTTTAATTAATACACGCATAAGAGCACAGCTAATTGCCAACAAATTAACACAGGACATTAAAGAAAAAGAAGCTAATTTTAAACTTCTTTTTAATTTTTATCCAGATTTTATTAATATCGTTCGGGTTAATGATAGCAAAATAATTGATGTAAATCCAAATTTTTGCACACAACTAGGATATACTCACGATGAAGTTATTGGCAAAACTACAACTGAATTAAAAATCTGGGCTAATTATGAAACAAGACAACAACTGTATGATGAGATTCTTGAAAAAGGACATATAACAAATTACGAATCTATTTTACTTCGCAAAGACGGGAGCACATTTATAGGAATTATTTCATCAATACTAATTGATTTTCTGGGTGCTCCACATATTTTAAGCGTAACACGAGATATTACAGAACGTAAAATAGCTGAAGAAATAATAAAAATAAATGAAATAAAATTAAAAGAAGTTATTGCATCAAAAGATAAATTCTTCTCTATTATAGCCCACGACCTTAGGAGTCCGTTTAATGGTATTTTAGGTTTTAGTAAAATGTTGAAAGAAGAAGCACGATTACTCGATGTTGACACTATTGTTAAATATGCTGGAATCCTTAATTCTTCGGCTGTACAAACGTATTATTTATTAGAAAACCTACTTGATTGGGCTAAAATACAACAAGGAACATTTCCTTTTGAACCAGAAAATTTCAGAATAAATGATATCATTAAAAAAGAAATTGAAGTATTGAAATACAATGCAGAGCAGAAAAACATAAAGTTAACAGAAGATTTAAATACTAATTATTCTGTGAATGCCGATAAAAAAATGCTTAGCAATATAATTAGAAATCTAATTTCGAATGCAATAAAATTTACTCCTAAAAATGGAACTATAAGTATTAATGTAAATCAAAAAGATACTAATATCGAGATTTCAGTTACAGATACAGGTGTAGGCATTAAAAAGGAAATCATTGAAAAGCTTTTTAAAATTGAAACAAACATTACTACCCGAGGTACCGAAAACGAAAGAGGTTCAGGCTTAGGATTATTACTTTGTAAAGAATTTGTAGAAAAACAAGGGGGCAGAATTTGGGTTGAAAGTGAGCTTAATATTGGTTCCACATTTTATTTTAATATTCCAATAAAAAATAATAAATAAAACTATATATTTATCTGCACGATAGCGCACTCCAAAAACTGAGAACAAGTTAAGACGGTTAAAACTAACAAAACATAAAAACAAATAACTCCCATCATTCATTTTATGGGAGTTATTTTTTTTTAAGTAAATAATATTGCTATTTGAAAATAAAATAGTAAGTTTGTAAAAATATTATTTAAATATGAACGAAGACTTATTAAAAGAAATAGAGAACCTGAAAAAACAATTATCAGATAAAAATGATATTGAAGATTCGCTAAGAGCAAGCAAAACAGAATATATAAAAATGGTTCAGTATGCAAGTGAACCTATTTTCAGCTTCAATCCTGACGAAACTTATAAATATGTTAACGAAAGTTTTGCCAAAAATCTTGGTCTTAAACAGGATGATATCATCGGAAAAACACCTCATTACATTTTTTCACACGAGGAAGCAGAAAAAAGGCTGAACGTAATACGTAATGTTTTTAAAAGTGGTGAGAAATGCGAAATAGAAGTCAAAATTATTGATGTAAATGGCAAAGTTAACTATTTTCTTACCATAGCCGACCCTATTAAAGATTATCAAAACAATGTAATATGGGTTTCTTGCATTTCTAAAAACATAACAGAACAAAAAATAAAAGCAGAAGAAAGCGATAAATATTTTCGTTCTATTTTCGAACAGTCGCCAATTATGTTTTGGGAACAAGATTTTAGCTCAGTAAAACAACACCTTGACATACTTAAACAAAAAGGTGTTACTGATATAATTAGCTATTTTGATAATAATCCTTCTGAATTATTACTTTGTTTTGAAAAAATAAAAATAATTGATGTTAACAAATCAGTTATTGAAACATTCCAATTTCCCGACAAAAACACTGTTCAACAGCATTTTTCTAAAATATTAACTAAAAACTCAATTAATACTTTTTCCTTATTCTTAACACATTTGGCACAGGGCGACACCTATTTTGAAGATACAACCGAGTGTAAAACGTATACTGGAGAATTAAAACATTTTTATTTAAAGATGTTTGTACCTTTTGAATTTAAAAATACATATTCGAGAGTTATAGCAGCAATGGTCGACATTTCTGAATTAAAGAATTCAGAACAAGAACTCTTAAAAGCAAAAGAAAAAGCTATAGAAAGCGACCGTTTAAAAACTCAATTTATATTAAATATGTCGCACGAAATAAAAACCCCAATGAATGCGATAAATGGTTTTTCGGAAATGCTTAACGATACTGATTTAACTGTTGAAAAACGAAAAAGCATAACCTCAATAATTATAAATAGCTCGAATCAACTGCAATCAATTGTCGAAAATATACTTACAATTTCAGCTTTAGAAACAAAGTTAGAAAATACATTAATTCAGGCTGTAAATATCAATAGTATTATTTCCGATTTATTGGTAATTTTCAAAGCACAAGCATTTAATAATAATATATCACTCTATTCAAAAATTGACTTAACAGACAATCAATCTGAAATATATACCGATAAAACAAAAATAACACAAATATTAACCAATTTAATAACAAACGCATTAAAATTTACACACGAAGGATACATCGAATTTGGTTATAAATTAAAAGCTGAAACCGAAAACATTGAATTAGAATTTTATGTAAAAGATACAGGAATAGGAATAAAACCAGAATTGCAAGAAAAAATATTTGAGCGGTTTACACAAGTAGAAGCAGGATTAACAAGACAATACAGCGGAAATGGCTTAGGACTTTCGATCTCAAAAGGCTTCGTTGAATTATTAGGTGGAGAAATTGGATTAAATTCAGAACTCGAAAAAGGCTCTACTTTTTATTTCACCATACCTTACAAAGCTGTAAATGAGTTTGAACATACGGAACTAATACAAAAACAAAACACAAAAGTAACAACAATTTTGGTAGCCGAAGACGAAGCTGTTAACTTTTTATTAATCGAACAGTTGTTAAGAAGCATGGGATATGATGTGATACATGCCAAAAACGGACAAGAAGCTGTAGATATTTGCAATACAAACTCAGAAATAGATATCGTTTTGATGGATATAAAAATGCCGATAATGAATGGACATACTGCAGCAAAACATATCAAATCGTTCAAACCTGAACTAATAATTATTGCACAATCGGCCTATACGTTAGAGCAATACCTTAAACAATATGGAGAAAATCCATTTGATGACTACCTACCAAAACCATTAAAAAAAGAAGTCCTAAATCAAAAATTATCAAAATATAGTACTAAATAATAAACACATAAAGTAGAATTATTTATCGAGATTTCTTAATGAGTTTTGAAATGATATGTATTATAGTATTTTTCGTCATTTTAAGCCCATCCCCTATTCTCTTATATAAAATATGAATGAATTTAATATTTTTTTTATTATTCTAAATAAAATTCACTTTTCTGCGTTTTGTAATTTAATTTAGTACTTTTGTAAAGATTTATTTAGTACAATTAATAAAGATTTATGAAATTATATTATTAGTATAAAGCATATTATAAATAGATACAAACACTTTGTAAAATTAAAAATATACAAAAAATGATTCAAATTAATAATCTTACCTACGACTATCCTGAAAAAAGAGCATTGTCAAATATCTCTTTTAGTATTCAGGAGAAAGCTATTACAGCTTTAGTTGGTCCTAATGGTTCGGGAAAAACTACTTTGCTCAGAAGTATGGCTGCTCTTAGCAAGCCTTTGAGCGGTGATATTATAATAAATGGTATAAATGCAGCAACGCATCCACGCGAAGTTCATTTGCAGATAGGTTTTCTACAAGATTTGTTTGGATTGTATGAGCAGTTAACAGTCGAACAGTCATTAGAATTTATGGCTCATAGCCGTTTAGCTGCATCAGAAGATATGGATGCTGCAATTGAATTGGCAATAACAAGATCGGGAATCGATAGTTTTAGATATAAAAAAGTAAGTACCCTTTCGAGAGGGATGCGACAAAGAGTTGGAATAGCTCAAGCAATAATTCACAAACCGAAGATACTTCTCTTGGATGAACCAGCCTCAGGCCTTGATCCTGAAGCAAGATATGCATTGTCGGATTTATTAATAGAACTTCG
The DNA here is from genome assembly GCA_964422385.1 of uncultured Bacteroides sp. GTDB lineage: Bacteria > Bacteroidota > Bacteroidia > Bacteroidales > JACABE01 > JBAXLO01. Next base: position 2,630 of record CAYRBL010000146.1, on the reverse strand, counting down.
CAATAGCGGAATGACCTTGATGGTTTCGTCGCATATATTAGCAGAATTAGAAGATTATTCAACCGAAATGCTCATACTTCAAGAGGGAGTTCTTGTGGAACATCGTTCTTTAAATAATGATGATAAAGTAGATTCGTACATGAACTTAGAAATAAAGTTTGTTTCCTATTCCGAAACTTTTGATGAAATAATCAACACTTTTGAAGGTGTTAAAGAAATAAACAAAATGGGAGATAAATTACATGTAAAAATAGATACTATCCTTTTGCCAAAGCATGTATTACTTAATAAACTTATTGAGCATAACATTATGGTAGATGAGTTTACAGAAGTAAAAATAAACCTACAAGATGAATATATAAAAACAGTTGCTAACTATAAACAATCGAAAACAAGATGAACAAAATAATAAAATGGAATCCTGAATTTGCAAAAAATATATGGATGGAGCTAAGCCTCCAACGACTTATAGCAATGCCTGCAATAATATTTATAATAGTATTATTGATATTTACAAATATGCATCGTGCAGACGAAGCTTGGCAAACACTACATTATGCTTCCTTATCGGGATTTGTAATTGTAGGTTTGATATGGGGAATAAAAACTTCGGCCGACTCGATAATTGACGAATACAACGACAAAACATGGGATTGGCAAAAGATGAGCATCATTGGACCATGGAAACTTGCTTTTGGAAAACTGTTTGGCAGCACTATATATAATTGGTATGGTGCACTAATTTGTTGGGCATTATTCATGTATTCTTCAACTTATTCTCCAAATCCGGTAAACGAATATAAAACAGGAATCCTTTTAATAATAAGTATGATTTCGCTACACGGATTAATGATAGTGATAGCATTACAAATGGTTAGGAAAAATGATGGCAATAAAAAGATGAAGAGTAATCGTATCTTTTTAGTAGGGTTTCTCTTCTTAGGTTTCTTTTCCAGAATATTTTCATTAGGGCTTTTGTTTAATCAAACATTTATAAAACTTTCGTGGTATTCTCTTACATCTAACACTACTGATATTGCTATTATTACAGCAGTATTTTATTGTGCTTGGATAATTGCAGCATTATATAGAAGTATGCGCGCCGAACTTCAATTTACTGATACTCCAGTTTGGTGGCTATTATTTTTGGTAAGTAATTTTATTTTCCATTATGGATTTTTTGTTTCAAATCCTACATTTTCTACCGCAGTTGGACTTGCAACATGCTTTACAATAGTATTTTTAGAAACACTTTTTATGGTATATTTTTTATCCTTAAGTGAATCAAAAGACAAAGTTAATTTTAGAATACTACAAAATGCAATCATAAATAAAGAATATAAACACTTCTTTCAAAACATACCACTTTGGCTTACTACACTTCCAATAACATTTTTATTTGGATTATTAGCTGTAATATTTTTAGCTTTTTCACCATTAACACAAGAGAAAATAAACTTTTTTATGAGTTTAAAAATAAACAATGCATTATATGCATTCTTAGCTTTGATAGCCACAATGGGGTTTGTATTAAGAGACTTAGGAATATTATTACTCTTAAATTTCTCAGCCAGATCTAAACGTGCCGATGCTGCTATGATTGTTTATTTATTATTATTATATATCTTATTACCGCTACTAACAAGTGATTTAGGGATAGCATCAATCTTTTATCCATCAATGAATGCTGGAGCTTTTGCAATGGTGATATTTCCAGTATTGGAAGCTGTTGTAGTGTATATTTTTGTAATAGGAAGATGGAAAGACATGATAGAAATTCCAACAAACGCATAAAAATAATATTAGTAGTTGTTTTTTAACACATAAGTCATATATATATTGATTTAATAAAGATGTTTTTTCTATTAATTTTATTTATTTAGAAAAATTAATAAGCTACTTTGTAATTTATGACTATCTTTGCACTACTTAATTAATAGAAATGGATCAAATAATAATATACTTTTTTCTAATCATTACGGTATTACTAAGTGGCTATACTTTAATACTTTTTAAAGTAGAAAACAAAAAACTATTAAAGTTATTGCTAGCTTTTAGTGGTGCGTTTTTGTTAGCTATAAGTTTCCTTAATCTAGTTCCCGAAATATATGGTTCGAATGTTAAGAATATTGAATTGTTTGTTCTACTAGGTTTTGTATTACAACTCTTTTTAGAATTACTTACCAAAGGTGTTGAACACGGACACTCTCATTCCCATTCACATGAACACGAACATCATTTGGAATATTCGCATGAACATGAAACATTACATGTTGCTCCTTTTGCTTTAATGATAGGTATTTGTATTCATTCGTTCCTCGAAGGAATGCCAATAGTTGATAAATTTGATCCTGCTACTCAACATTCGCTTGCTATTGGAATTATTATTCATAATATCCCAATTTCATTTGTACTTATGAGTCTTTTCCTAGCAGAAGGGATGAGTAAAACGAAGTCGTTTATACTTTTAGGCATTTTTGCATTGATGACTCCACTTGGCTCTTTGTTAAGCAATTTCCTTAGTCAATCTTTTATAAATTCATTGCCTATTTATTTTGATATTATAATGGGAATTGTTGTTGGTATCTTTCTTCATGTTTCCACTTCAATACTTTACGAAACTTCCGAAG
>CAYRBL010000145.1:0-7957 GCA_964422385.1 uncultured Bacteroides sp. | reverse complement strand
ATAAAGTATGGAAAGCAGTATTTGAAGCAGGCGAAGAATTTGGAATTAAACCTATTGGATTAGGTGCAAGAGATACTTTGCGTTTAGAGATGGGATTCTGTTTGTATGGTAATGATATTAATGATACTACTTCTCCAATAGAAGCAGGCTTAGGATGGATTACAAAATTTACAGACGAGAAGAATTTTATTGATAAAGATTATCTGTTAGATCAAAAAACAAATGGAGTTAAGCATAAATTAGTAGGTTTCGAAATGGTAGACAAAGGTATTCCTCGCCAGCATTATGAAATATGCGATGAAACTGGAAAGACAATTGGTGAAGTAACTTCAGGAACTATGGCTCCTTCATTAGGTATAAATATTGGAATGGGCTATGTTGAAACAGGTTTTTCTAAAACAAATACTGACATTTTTATCAAGATTAGAGAAAAACTTTTAAAGGCTAAAGTTGTAAAATTCCCTTTTTACAAAGGGTAGGTTTAAAAGAATTGAGGCTCCCTTGTTAGAGAGCCTCAAAAACTAATTAACCAAAAACCAATTTTATGAAAAATTACGCACAATTAAAATCAAGATTTTTAGGTGCATGATTTAATGATACAAAATTACTATAATTTCGAGCTGAGTCAAGTTAAGTTACGTTAATAAAGGTTAATAAAAGTTAAGCACGTTTTTAAGAGATAACACATCTGTTTTTCAAAATGATATAATGAAAAAGAAAAACATTATTTTTATAATTTTTCTGATGACATTCGCACTTGTCGGATTAGTCTTTTTGCAAATTTACTGGATAAATAATGCAGTAAATGTTGAAAAGGCAAATTTTAGAAGAAGCGTTAATGAAGCCATTTCTGTAGTTGTTACAAGACTTGAGAAGATGGAAATTGCTGAGCAATTTAGGAAACATAAGGAAAAAACATCTTTAATTAATACTATTGACTCCTTAAATAGATCATTGTATCATGAGCAACAAAAATACCCGGGCATAGAAGAAGAAAGTGAGAATGAGAATACAGAAGAACTTTCGAAGAATAAAATTGATATAAGTTTGTGGGAAAAGAAAAATGGAGAAACAACAATTCATCATGACACAAGCATTATTTTAAAGTCAAATATAAAGAAAGATAAAAAGACAGATGCTAAGATAGGGAAACAAAAAAATATTTTATCAATTGATGAATCTATACTTAATGATTATAGATTCCTTAAAAAGAAGAGAGATCAGTTGTTGAAAAAATCTTCTTTAGTTGAAGACTTCTTTGAAAATATATTTAATATTGGACGTTATAAGCCTATTGAAAAAAGAATTGAGCCCATTTCACTTGATTCTTTAATTTCTCAAGAATTAAAAACGAAGAGCATTCAAACTGAATTTGAATTTGGTATTTACAGTCCTAGTCGTGGCCAATTGATTGTACAAAAGACTGGTAAATATAGCGAGCGATTATTAAATAAAGAATTTGCTTATGTACTCTTTCCTAGTGATATGTTCATTACACCTGAATATCTTATTTTGTATTTCCCTAAAGAGCAAAGTTTTCTTTTATATCGTTTGTGGTTAATGCTTTTGGCTTCAGTCACATTAATTATTATTATTATATTCTCTTTTTCATATACTATCACTACTATTTTTAGACAAAAGAAATTATCTGAGATAAAAAATGATTTTGTCAACAATATGACTCATGAAATAAAAACACCTATTTCTACAATCGCATTGGCTTGCGAGGTACTCGGTGATAAAGACATTATGAAATCTGAAGCATTGTTTACAACTTATATAAATGTTATTAAAGATGAAAATAAAAGATTAGATACACTAGCAGAGCACATATTGCAAACAGCAACTCTTGATAAGGGGCAATTAGTGCTGAGAAAAGAAGAAATAGATATTCATACAATAATTATTCAAGCAATAAATAATGTTGGGTTTCATATTATGCAGAAAAATGGAACTATTTCTCAAGAACTCAATGCTAGCAAGCACAAAATAATTGCGGATAAAGTACATTTCACGAATTTAATTTATAATTTATTAGATAATGCAAATAAATATTCACCTGAAAAACCAAAAATAATAATTAATACTGAAAACACAGAAAACGGCGTTATAATAAGTGTAAGTGATAATGGTATTGGTATTAGTCACAATAATCAGAAGAAAATATTTGAAAAGTTATATAGAGTATCAACAGGTAATATTCATGATGTAAAAGGCTTTGGTTTAGGCCTTAGTTATGTGAAAGCTTTAGTTGATATGCATGGAGGAAAAATTACATTAGATAGTGAATTAAAGAAAGGTTCTACATTTAAAATTTTCTTACCATTTGGTTATGTTTAAAATTTTTAGTAATTTCGCAATAAAATTGGTATCTTTAAAAATAGTAACATTATGGAAAAAACAAATATAAAAGTTTTGCTTGCCGAAGATGATCCTAATCTTGGTAATGTTTTAAAAACATATTTAGAAGCAAAGGGCTATACAACTGTTCTGTGTATTAACGGACAGGATGCTTATGACCAATTTCATACTCAGAACTTCCAGTTTTGTATCATCGATGTGATGATGCCGATTAAGGATGGTTTTACGTTGGTAAAAGACATAAGAAAATTAGATCCTAAAGTTCCTATAATTATTCTTACTGCTAAATCGATGCAAGAAGATAAACTAAAAGGTTTTCAAATTGGTGCTGACGATTACATCACCAAACCTTTTAGTATGGAAGAGCTAATGATGCGTATTCAGGCTATTTTACGAAGAACTGCCGATACTCAGAGAATGCCTTTGGACAATATGTTTAAGATTGGAAAGTATTCTTTCGACTACAATAGACAAATTTTAGGCATAAATGGTAAAGATCAGAAATTGACTTCAAAAGAAGCTGAATTGTTGATTGTACTTTGCCAAAATGCGAATGAAGTTGTTGATCGTAGTCTTGCGTTAAATAAGATATGGAAAGATGATAGTTATTTTAATGCGCGTAGTATGGACGTTTACATAACTAAATTGAGGAAATATCTAAAAGAAGATCCAGAGATTGAACTTTTAAACGTTCATGGAGTAGGATTTAAATTAATAATGAATCTGTAATTCATTTATTTAATTGAACATAAAAAAAGGAATAGAATTTTGAATTCTATTCCTTTTTCGTTTTTTAGAGAAAATATTTTTACACAAACTTGTCTCCCTTTTCGCTTACTACATCGTTTACAAATTGTCGAATTTGCTGTTCTTCCGCTTTTTTACAAATCAAAAGGATATTATTATCCTCTACAATTATATAATCCTCCAAACCTTGTATAACCACCAATTTATCTTTAGGCACATTAATTATACAATTTGAAGTTTCGTAAACCATCACATTTTTCCCTACAATTGTATTCCCTTTTTTATCTTTATTTCTAATTTCGTATAGAGAACCCCAAGTACCAAGATCCGACCATCCAAACTCCGATGAAAGAACGTATACATTATTGGCCTTTTCCATAACACCATAATCTATTGATATATTCTTGCACATCGTGTATGCACTTTCAATAAAATTAGCTTCGTTTTTGGTGTTATAATATTTAATCCCTTCTTTAAAAATATCGTCAACTTCTGGCAAAAATTCGCTAAAAGCTTTCATAATACTTTTCAAAGACCATACAAAAATACCTGCATTCCATAAGAAATCTCCGCTTTGTAAAAACGATTTTGCCATTTCCAATTCAGGCTTTTCTGTAAATGTTTTTACTTTTTTAATACGATTATCCGATTCATAAACTTTTTCTTCATCAAACTGGATGTATCCATAACCTGTATCGGGGCGGCTTGGGCGGATACCCAAAGTAAGCAACCAATCGTTTTTACTTGTGGCCTCCAAAGCCGAATTTATTACCTCAACAAATTTGTCTTCTTTTAAAATAATATGATCAGAAGGAGCTACCACAATATTGGCATTCGGATTAATCTGATGTATTTTATAGTTAGCATAAGCTATACAAGGAGCAGTATTTCTGCGGGTTGGTTCGCAAATAATTTGTTCGTCGGTTATATTTGGGATTTGAACTTTTATTAGATCTCTATAGATTTCGTTGGTTACAATAAAGATATTTTCAGAAGGACAAATTTTCTCAAAACGTTTAAATGTTTGTTGAATCAAGGTCTCCCCTACTCCTAAAATATCTATAAATTGTTTTGGTTGGGATGTTTTGCTCATAGGCCAAAATCTAGAACCAACTCCACCTGCCATTATTACACAATAATTATTATTCATAATCTAAAATTTTTTTTAAAATTTGATTGTGGCAAAAATAAACAAAATAAACCAATTGATATTAAAAAAATAAAAATAAAAATAAAAATATAGTTCAAAGGTCTCTAGTTATAAATTGATGGTAATGGCATTTTTATTATAAATTGGCTTCAAAAGCACCTTTTTCTATTACATTATAATAAGTAATCTTTAAAATCTGGCATTCTTTCTCCCAGTTTTTAGTTTTGCTTAAATAATTTGAAGCATCGAATATTATTTCACCAATCTCAAACATATTATCTAAATCTTTAATTTTAACTTTTGCATTGTCGGAAAGGATCAGATAATCGATCTTCAACTTTTGACCAACATAATTTCTTAAAACAGCATTATTGATTAATACAATTCTTTTTTCTTTAAATTGAATAAAATTATCAATATTATCTTCAGTTTTATTTTTAATGTTTGGAATTATTTTATTTGTAAAATTAGCTATACCCATCTGGGCAAAATTATTTTTAAATAAAGTTTCATATTTATTTTTATCAGCATACAACGAACTGTCGGCAAGCACCAGACAATTATTACCATTAATTAAATTAATAGCTGTGGATTTATTTACACTATATATTATTATTTTATTTTGGAAAAGCTTTTGATAGGATAAAAAAGAAGAGTACGCCAACATTAATACAATTATAATTAGGGATGGCAAAAGCATTTTTTTAACCTTTAATAAAATAAAACACAACATAAAAAGTATAAAGAAAAAAAGTAGTATCATCTGAATATTATCAAAGGAAATATAATGAGTAACTGCTCCTGGTAAGGTATCGATGAGGTGTAAACCTGAATTCATTAGCCAAACAAATAACACAAGTAGCTTTGTTATGAAAATACTTATAATAGGTATAAATGAGGTAAGCAAAACCGCGATTCCGGTGAAGATAACTAAGGATGAAAATATCAAAACGATGATGTTTGTGAGTAGAAAAAAGTTGGGGAACTGATGAAAATAAAATAAAACCAGTGGCAGCGTGCACAATTGAGCAGCTATTGAAAGCGCTGTAGTTTCCCATAGTGTTTTTAAAATTATATTTTTAGGTTTTAAAATAGATGCAATTGGTTTTTGTAGTAAAATAATACCTATAACTGCAAGATATGACAGTTGAAAACCAACATCCATTACCAAAAAAGGATCGAAGAGAAGGATGAAGAAGCAGGAGGCGATTACAATGTTAATAGTATTGATGGAGCGCATGTAATTTCTACCTAAACTAATAAACGAAATCATTAATGCTGCTCGAAAAACGGGTGGCGAAAGTCCTGTCATTAGGGCGTAAAACCAAACTACTAGTATTATCACTACTGTTTTGAAGAGTGCACTATATTTATGCTTGCTAAGGAAGCCAAAAAGGAAATTAAAAAAGATAAATATTACTCCAACGTGCATTCCCGAGACTGATAATACGTGTAGGGCGCCGCTGTCCTGATAGTCTTTATATAAATCGGAATCAATGTTATCCATTTGCCCCAACAGTATTGCCGCAATGACTGCATACTCTTTTCCTACCATATTATTGGTTTCGAAAATATGAAGAAATTGATTTCTTAACTTAGCTGCAAAAGTTATAACAGGGTTTCCCTGGTTGGATTGCAGAAGCTGCCATTGATTTGTTTTAAGGTATGTTTGATAATATATCTGTTTGTTTGCCAAAAACTGTTTATAATTAAATTCATTGGGATTTTGAGGTGGTTTTACTTCATTAAAAGTGGAATTTATGATCAAAATATCTCCATAATTAAGTTTATTTGAGAAAGAATCTTTTTGAAAATAAATTATTCCTTTGCCATTTGTAGTTCTAAAATCACTTTTAATATTAGAGCCAATAACTTCCACTACTGCTTTTGTAGAGTTTTGTTTAAAAGTTAAAGGTTCGATAATTTTAACGACATATTGATTTGTTTCAGAAATATTATTTCCATAAAAAGCATTATTTTCTTTTACTGAAGCAGCATTAATCGTAAGTAGATATCCCGAAAGGAAAAGGAAAAGATTTAAGAGCAGGCCAAAAATCCATTCTTTATTTTTATTAAACAAAGATGTTTTTAAAAATAAAATAAAACATATTCCAAAAAACAAAAAAAGGAGACTTAGGAGCAGAAAAGGCAGGCTGCTTTTTAGTGCTAAAGCAGTGGCGATGCCTATAAGTAGTGGCAAAAACAGACGTATGTAAGGAACCTTATTCCATTTGATCATTTGATGTGGATTATACTTTAGCAAAAGTACGAATTAATTACGAATTACGAATTACGAATTACGGTTTTGGAAAGTATTTATTGTTTTTTACAGTTATTTCCTCAAAATGCTTGGATATTGAGTAGGTTTTCTTGGAGCGCCAACTCCTCTTCTTGGATTTCCAATTCTACTTCTTAAATCTGGAATGTATTTTCTTGTTTTGGGAATTCCTTTTCGCAAATGTTGGGGAGGTTTTCCTGGTGTTCCAACTACTTTTCGTACATTTCCAATTCCTTTACTTGGAGTTCCAACTCCATTTCTTACATTTCCAACTCCATTTCTTGGAGTTCCAACTCTATTTCTTGGAGTTGGAAAAACAAATTCTCCCTATGACATAAGTCGTTACGAAGACATATTTTAAAATTTCACCTAAAAATGGGCTGTTTTACCCATTATTTCAGCGAAAATGCATTGGTGATTTTATTATATATAATAGGAGGTAAAAAATGCTTGGGAAAAGAAAAACCTCCATCAATTTTTTAGGTTGATGGAGGCTTTTGTACCTCACCCCCGCCTCTCCCTTTCGACGTCGCTCAAGGACAAAGAGGAGAGGAGCTTTTGCGATGAAGTTATGTTGATTATGTGTTTTTCTTATTGATAAGTTATACTGCAATTAATTCCATCATGAAACCAAGGTCAGTTACTTCTGCTACTTTTATTGTGAATGTGAATACTATAGTAACATATCCGTCTAAAGTAAGTGTGCCTTCATATTGACCGGGTAAAAGCGCATTGTTTAATATTTCGCCATTGATATCGCTTTTGACAGTAAAGTTTTCAGAAGGAATAGTTAGGTTTACATCTTGTAACATTAATCCTGTAGCACTATCCGATAATGTTAGCATTAAAGAACCTTTAGTTGGATCTGGTGGAATAGGATTTTTAGCGTGCATGTGATGGTGTGCCACTTTGCGTGCAGATTTGTATAATTTATAAAATTCTAAATTTTTACGTTTGAAAATTTTTGATAAAGTGTCAATTTTATCAGTAAAGTTAATTTGAATTGCACCTAATTCTTCTGTTAATAGCTCATTAATTGCTTTGTGTTGGTCGATGGCATTTTTTGTGCCAAATGAAGCGTTATTTAAAGCTGTTTGAAGTGCCTTAAGTTCTAAAATAAAAGCTGGGGTAATGCCAAAATCGAGTAATTCGGTATGATTAGTATCTACTACTTTTAAAATAGTTATTAATGAACTTTTTAGTTCTTCAACCTTAGTTTTGTAAAGATTGGTATAATCAAACAATCTAATATTTTTTATGATACTATCACCAATTTTAGCACCATAAGAACTAACTGCAAAAGAGCAAATATCGAAATTGAAAGCTATTTCTTTTTTTAATGTAAGAAAATCGGCAGTGATACCTAAAGTTTTTTGTTGTAAGGCTACGATATACCCATCGCATCTTAGTTTGCGAGCTTT
>CAYRBL010000144.1:0-8110 GCA_964422385.1 uncultured Bacteroides sp. | reverse complement strand
TAGTAGGTTCGTCGAGCAACAAGATAGCTGGTTCCTGCAAAAGCAATCTGCACAAAGCAACCCTACGACGTTCACCACCAGAAAGCGTACCAATTATTCTATCACTCTCTGGACATCGCAATGCATCCATAGCACGCTCCAGTTTAGTATCCAATTCCCAAGCATCGTGATGCTCCAATAGTTCGGTAACTTCCCCCTGACGGTCAATAAGCTTCGCCATTTCGTCGTCGCTCATTGGCTCCATAAACTTATTGTTTATTTCTTCATACTCTTTTAAAAGGTTAACTACTTCCTGAACACCTTCCTCCACCACTTCTTTTACTGTTTTGGTATCGTCAAGTTCCGGTTCCTGCGAAAGGTAACCAACAGGATAACCTGGAGAAAACACAACTTCTCCTTGATACGACTTATCTAAACCTGCAATAATCTTAAGTAAAGTTGATTTACCTGAGCCGTTTAGACCGATGATGCCAATCTTAGCACCATAATAAAAAGATAGGTAAATATCTTTCAAAACTTGCTTGCTGGGTGGGTAAAGTTTACCTACACCAACCATCGAAAATATTATTTTCTTATCGTCTGCCATGATTAATTATATTGAACTTGCAAAAGTACTCATTATTTTCGAATTTAGATTTATTAATGAATGCTTTTACCGATTAATGCTAAAAATATTGTAATTTTGCAGAAAAATTAAAGAAAGGAATATATTTTTAAACGAGGTAATTAAAAAGATTTAAAGTGGAAATTAATTTATTAAAATGGAATAAAAGCGACTTGCATAAGCGAGTATAAATTTAACAAAAGAACACGTAACTTCATCTTTATATTTTTTTATCAACAACCTACTATCTTGTTTTATCAATGCTTTAAGGCAAGGTTACCCCAATATTGTTAATTATATCTTTTGGTGTAATCCAAAATTCCATCGTATATTTACACTCTTAAATCTGATGAGTTTTATCGTTGATTTACAACAAAAATTTTTATAAATTCTTACACAAACGGGTTAATTATGGAAAATAGTCTTTTCACAATAAATGAAATAAGTGCTGATAATAAGAAGAAAGACGGTTTTTATGATGATATGTTAGAAAAAAGGAAAAGACCGGACATGCTCTTCGAAGAGAATGGTCCAAATTTTAAAATAGAAGGAATGACCGAAAAAAAGAAAGATGCCGTAAAAAAGGAATTGCAAAGATATTCCCACCAAGAAGTAATGGAGCATGCAACAGTGTATTTTAAAGGGGATACTCTTGCTGCAAGTGTGTGGATGAATAAATATGCACTTAAGGATAGTGAAGGACATTTGTATGAATTGACTCCAGATGATATGCACCGTCGTATTGCTTCGGAAGTAGCACGTATTGAGAAGAAATATCCTAACCCAATGTCGGAAGAAGAAATCTATGATTTACTTAAAGATTTTAAATATGTTATCCCACAAGGTAGCCCTATGGCTGGTATTGGTAATAATTTTCAGGTAGCATCTTTGTCTAATTGTTTTGTTATTGGCAATAATGGCAACTCGGATTCTTATGGTGGTATCATGAAAGTAGACCAAGAACAAGTTCAATTAATGAAACGTAGAGGTGGTGTAGGTCACGACTTATCACACATCCGTCCAAAAGGAAGTCCTGTAAAAAATAGTGCTCTTACCTCAACAGGTATCGTTCCTTTTATGGAAAGATATTCAAATTCTACTCGCGAAGTTGCTCAAGATGGAAGAAGAGGAGCTTTGATGTTGAGTATTTCGATAAAACATCCAGATGCTGAAAAATTTATTGATGCAAAATTAGAAGAAGGTAAAGTTACTGGAGCTAATGTTTCAGTAAAAATTGATGATGAGTTCATGCAAAGTGTTGTAAATGGTAATCCATACAAACAACAATATCCTGTTGAATCCAATAATCCATCTTTTGTACAGCATGTAGATGCAAAAAATCTTTGGAACAAAATTATCCATAACGCATGGCAGTCAGCTGAGCCTGGTATTCTTTTCTGGGATACTATTATCAGAGAATCTGTGCCTGATTGTTATGCTGATTTAGGGTTTAAAACGCTATCAACAAACCCATGCGGCGAAATTCCATTATGTCCTTATGATAGTTGCCGACTCTTAGCAATGAATCTATATAGTTATGTAGAAAATCCATTTACAAAAGAAGCTAGTTTTAATTCCGAATTATTTGCTAAGCATGCGAATATGGCTCAAAGAATAATGGATGATATCATCGATTTGGAATTAGAAAAAGTAGAAAAGATACTTGAAAAAGTAGAAGCAGATCCAGAAGATGAAGAAGTGAAAAGAGTAGAAAAACTTCTATGGCTTAATATTAAAATGAAAGCGATGGAAGGTCGCAGAACTGGTTTTGGTATTACTGCTGAAGGCGATATGTTGGCTGCTTTAGGATGTAAATATGGTTCTGAAACTGCAACAAACTTCTCTGTAGAGATTCACAAAAACCTTGCAATTGAAGCCTACCGTTCCTCTGTTCAGTTAGCTAAGGAGCGTGGAGCTTTTCCATTATACGATAGCGAAAGAGAATTAAACAATCCTTTTATTTTAAGATTGAAAGATGCTGCTCCTGATCTTTATACAGAAATGATACAGCATGGTAGAAGAAATATTGCTTCCTTAACTATTGCTCCAACTGGTAGCGTTAGTATCTGTACTCAAACTACTTCTGGTATTGAACCTGTGTTTATGATTTCTTATAGAAGAAGAAGAAAAGTAAATCCTAATGATAAAAACGTTACTGTAAGTTTTGTTGATGATATCGGCGATTCATGGGAAGAATATAATGTATTTCATCCAAAGTTCTTAACTTGGTTAAAAGTTAATAACTACGATTTTGATCAGATAAAAGATTATAACGATGAACAACTTGAACCAATTATTGCGCAGTCGCCATACTACCAAGCTACCTCTAACGATATCGATTGGGTGAGCAAAGTTAAGATGCAAGGTGCTGTTCAGAAATGGGTTGATCATTCGATAAGTGTAACTGTAAACGTACCTAAAGAAACTACTGAAGATTTAGTTAGCGATATTTATAGGACTGCATGGGAAACCGGTTGCAAGGGCATTACTATCTATCGTGATGGTTCTAGATCGGGAGTTTTAATTTCTAATTCAGATACCAAAGAAGATGCCTATGAATTCCGTGAAACAAATGCTCCTCCTCGTCCAAAGGTACTTGAAGCTGAGGTTGTGCGTTTCCAGAATGATTATGAAAAATGGATTGCTGTTGTAGGTTTATTAGACAACAAACCTTACGAAATATTTACTGGAAAAGCTGATGGTTTCTATTTGCCACCATGGGTTCAGAAAGGTTCAGTAATACGTACTAAGGAAGGAACCGAAAAGGCAAGATACGATTTCCAATTCGAAGATAAAGAAGGATACAAAGTAACTATCGAAGGTCTTTCTCGTTCATTTAATATCGAATATTGGAATTATGCGAAACTAATTTCGGGAATTCTTCGTCATGGGATGCCATTGCAGTTTGCTGTTGATTTAATTTCTAATCTTAACTTAGAGATTGACTCTATTAATACCTGGAAAAACGGTGTTATTAGAGCCTTAAAGAAATATATTCCTGATGGCACTCAGGCTACCGAAGAAAGTTGCCCTGAGTGTGGCGCTAAAGGTGGTCTTATTTATAAAGAAGGTTGCCTAACTTGTAAACATTGCGGTTATTCAAAATGTGGATAACATCATCCGTAAACTCTATTATATAATCAAAAAAAGGCTGCTCCAAATAAGGGCAGCTTTTTTTTATTCTATAATATTAAAGATAGAGAAACTTGGTTTAAAAAAGCTCAAATATAGGTCAAAAAGGGCCTGTTTTTCATATAGTGTTAAAATATAGGTCGTCTGGAAATTCAGGATGCATATAATCTGACTTATTTGTCCATCTGAAAATTCAGGATGCATATAATCTGACTTATTTGCCCATCTTGAAATTCAAGATGCGTATAATCTGACTTATTTGTCCATCTGGAAATTCGAGATGCGTATAATCTGACTAATTTGCCCATCTTGAAATTCAGGATGCATATAATCTGACTAATTTGTCAATCCTGAAATTTCAGATTGGCATAATTTGACTTCTTTTTTCAAACTAAAGTAATTTTTAAAGAAATATTGGATGTCATATTCTTCTTTTTTCTTTTGTTTAAATTAAAAATAAAGATTTTTATAAAGTATATTTTTGGATAAATAAAGTCAGATTTTTTTAATAAGACTTTATCTCAAACACAATTCTTTTTCTAAATAAATAAAGATTTCACAAAAGGCAAAAGAAAAAATAAATTAATAAACTTACCTTTATTTATACATTTAATACCTTTATTTATACATTTCGCTCCTTAGGTTTCCAATGTAATTTTGCAACGTTAATAATTTTTAAATAAAATGAAAAAAGCAGTTCTACATAAAGCAGATACACGCGGCAATGCCAATCATGGGTGGCTACATAGCCGACATACTTTTAGTTTTGCCAATTATTATAATCCCGAACGTATTCATTTTGGTGCGTTGAGGGTTCTTAACGATGATATTGTTTCAGGTGGTGAAGGCTTTGAAATGCATCCACACGATAATATGGAGATAATTTCGATACCATTGGAAGGTGATTTGGAACATAAGGATAATATGGGGAATCAAACAGTGATTCGTAAGGGTGATGTGCAGGTGATGAGTGCTGGTAAGGGCGTTTTCCATAGCGAATATAACAAGAATCCCGACAAGGATGTAAACTTCCTACAGATTTGGGTTTTCACCAATAAAAAGAATGTTGAGCCACGTTACGACCAGGTTTCTATTAAAGATTTGGAAAAAGAAAATTCTTTTTATCAAATACTTTCTCCCAATCAAAACGATCAAGGGGTGTGGATTTATCAGGATGCCTGGTTCTATCTTGGAGATTTTAAAGCAGGGAATTCTCAGGTTTATAATATAAATAAAGAAGGAAACGGTTTATATGTCTTTTTATTAGAAGGACAAATAGATGTTGATGGGCAACTACTTGATAAGAGAGATGGATATGGAATTTGGGAAACAAATAATGTAAAGATTAAGGCAACTAAAGACGCTCGCATTTTATTAATGGAAGTTCCAATGACCGTTTAATCTATTTTTAAAACTATATATAATAATAATGTATAAAAGAAAAATAGTATTGAAAACAGCTCCGATGATTTATACCATTAATACCTTAATTTTTCCATTTCACACAATAACAATTCGATGTAATTTTGCATCATAAAAATTAATTAAATAACAACATAAATTTATACACAATGAAAAAAACAATTTTAGTATCAGTAGCTATCTTTTTATTAGCTGGAATGTTTGTAAATGCGCAAACTATATACAAAGCAGACGTTGCAAACTCAAAAGTAAACTGGATTGGTAAAAAAATCACAGGCGAACACAGTGGCACCATTTCTTTATCAAGTGGCGAATTCACAGTTACAAACGAAGTGATTTCTAAAGCAACTTTTGTAATCGACATGAACTCTATTAAAGATGTAGACTTAACAGACGAAGGTTACAAAGCTAAATTAGAAGGCCATCTTAAATCAGATGATTTCTTTGGAGTAGAAAAATTTCCAAAAGCAACATTCGTTATCGAAAAAGTAGCTAAAATTCAAAAAGGAAATACTTTCATAAGAGGCACTATCACTATAAAAGGAGTTTCTCAACCAATAGAAATTAAAGCTGTGATCACTAGCACTCCAGAAGGTTACAGAATTTACGCTAACTTTTCAATCGACAGAACTAAATTCGGATTAAAATACGGTTCAGGTACTTTCTTCGATAGTTTAGGCGACAAAACAATCTATGATGACTTTAATATTTCATTAAATATCTTGATGAAAAAAGCATAAGCAAACACTTTTTTTACAATTAAAAAACCTCCTGTAGTCATATTGATTACAGGAGGTTTTTGTTTTTAATGAGTTTCTTGTGATAAATACTTTTTAAAGATTAATCAAAGAAAAATTATCCTTGAATATTATCTTAAAGTAGCTCCTAATTTTTCATTATAGGTTTTTATTAAACGATTCATGATGCCATCAATTTGTTTATCGTTTAATGTTTTCTCTGTGTCTTGAAGTATAAAACTAACTGCATACGATTTCTTTCCAGCCTCTAGTTTGTCGCCTTCATAAATGTCGAATAGATTTACTTTTTTCAATAAATTCTTTTCAACCTGATATGCTATCTTAACGATATCTGCAAACTCTATTTCTTTATTTAATAATAAAGCCAAATCTCTGCGAACCTCAGGGAATTTAGGTATTTCTACAAATTGAATTTCCTTTGCCGAAAGCAATTTTATGATATTATTCCAATTAAAATCGGCAAAATAAACGGGTTGTTTGATATCAAAAGCTGCTAGCGTCTTATTGTTAAGCTTGCCATAGCTAACTATTGCTTTTCCGTTGTTGGCACAAAGGTCGAGACCTTCGCTAAAATAGGAAATAGTTGTTTTGTTGGTTGTAAGCTTGTCAACATCAATACGTAGTTTCTTTAGTACACTTACAATATATCCTTTTAGATTAAAGAAATCAACATTATCCTGTGCATTATTCCAAGCTTCAGGAAGTTTTTTTCCACTAACAAAAACTGATAAATGCTTTTCTTCCGAATATTTCTTAGTAACATTAGCATCAGCTGGCTGATCAGCATTGAAACGGTAAATATTTCCGAATTCATATACTTTTATATCTGTAATCCTACGATTAATATTGTAATTAATGGTTTCCAAACCTCCAAAAAGTAGCGTTTGACGCAATACATCCAGCTCTTTACTTAATGGATTTAGGATTTTAACATTATTATCAGCATTAAAATTACCAACTTTATTCAAATACTCAGAAGTGGTAAGCGAATTATTCATAATCTCGGTAAAACCATTATTAGTAAGGTAATCCGAAACCAGATTTTGCACCTTTTCTTTATCAGGTTTGCTTACAAAAGCCAAACTTGAACGTACATCGCTGCCAATTTCAATATTATTGTAGCCATATATCCTTAAAATCTCTTCTATAACATCCACTTCACGAGTAACGTCCACTTTGTTAGTAGGAATAAGCAAAGATAAACCTGTTTCAGTTTCTGTTTTTATCTCAATTTCTAAAGATAAAAGAATATTTTTAACGATAGCAGGTTCAATAGCTTTTCCAATAAGTTTATTAACGTTAGCGTAAGCAATATCAATACATTTCTTCTCAACTGGGGTAGGATACACATCCACAATTTCCGAAGAAATACTTCCACCAGCCACTTCTTTTATAAGTAAAGCTGCACGCTTAAGAGCATAAACCGTTATATTAGGGTCAGCACCACGCTCGTAACGGAAAGAAGCATCTGTTTTAAGGCCATGAAACTTCGAAGTTTTACGAATAGTTGTAGGATCAAAGTAAGCACTCTCGATAAATATGTTTTTAGTGTTGGTAGTAACGCCTGATTTGGCACCACCAAATACACCTGCAATACACATTCCTTCAGTAACATTGCATATCATCAAATCTTCGCCCGAAAGTTCTCTTTCTACTTCATCAAGAGTAGTAAATTTGCTTGCTTTAGGCAATTTCTTAATAATTACTTTGCCTCCAGCAATCATATCAGCATCAAAGATGTGCATTGGATGCCCAGTTTCGAATAATAAATAATTTGAAATATCTACAATATTATTAATAGAGCGAACACCTATTGCATTCAGTTTATTCTTTAGCCAATCTGGCGAATCTTTAACTTCAACACCTGTGATGGTGAGCCCACTATAACGAGGACAAGCCAGAGCATCTTCAATTATAATATCAATTGGCAATTGATTATTGTCTTGTTTAAAAGCTTCAACAGAAGGATACTGTAACTTTATGTTTTCAGTGCTCCCGGTAAGGTTATTCATCACAGCAGCAAGGTCACGGGCGACACCAATATGCGAAGTAGCGTCGGAACGATTTGGTGTTAAACCTATTTCGAAAACAAAATCATCTTCAATATTAAAAAATTCCCTGGCTTTAGTTCCAATTATTGCGTCAGCATTCAAAACCATAATACCTGCATGAGATTTACCCAAACCAAGTTCAT
>CAYRBL010000143.1:6864-8155 GCA_964422385.1 uncultured Bacteroides sp. | reverse complement strand
AGCAATGCAAGTTTAGATTTCTCTTTACTAAAATCAAGTGTCATTTCAATAAAAGCTTTTAATAACTTAGGACAAGTTGTAATGGTTAATGAAAATGAGTATTCAGCTGGATCACATAAAGTAATGCTTAATACAAATAATCTTGCAGTGGGTATTTACACCATTCAGATTTCAGCAAACAATACTACAAAAATCATTAAGAAGTTTGTAAAAACAAGATAATTTTGTTTAACTAAATAGAGGAAAGAGCTGTCTTTAAGTAGGCAGCTCTTTTTTTATTTTATTTATTTTTGTAAAAAAAGGATTTGTATTCATAAAAAGAGTACTTTTGGAAAATATTATTTTAATATTAACCTTATAAAAAACATAACATGCAACAATACATTTTTCCAATTATCGGATTTATTATCCTGGTAATTATTTTAAGTGGTTTGGTTACTGTTCAGCAAGGTACAATGGCAGTAATCACAATGTTTGGAAAGTATCGCAGAGTACTTTTCCCAGGTTTAAACTTTAAAATACCTTTCTTTGAAGTGGTGTTTAAAAAAATTAGTATCCAAAACCGTTCTGTCGAATTAGAATTTCAAGCCGTGACTATTGATCAGGCTAATGTTTATTTTAAATCTATGCTTCTATATTCTGTATACAACCAGGATGAAGAAAACATCAAAAATGTTGCGTTCAAGTTTATCAGCGACCGCGACTTTATGCAAGCATTAATTCGTACTATCGAAGGTTCGATAAGAGCATTTGTTGCTACTAAAAAGCAAGCAGAAATTCTTATTCTCCGTAATGAAATAGTAGAGTACGTAAAAGAACAAATTGATCACACCTTATTATCTTGGGGGTACCATTTACAGGACTTGCAGATTAATGACATCACTTTCGATCAGGTTATCATGGAAAGTATGAGTAGAGTTGTGGCTAGTAATAACCTTAAAGCAGCCGCTGAAAACGAAGGTCAGGCTTTATTAATTACAAAAACAAAAGCTGCCCAAGCTGAAGGAAACGCAATAAAAATTGCTGCCGAAGCCGAACGTGAAGCTGCACGTTTGCGTGGACAAGGTGTTGCTTTGTTCCGCGAAGAAGTGGCCAAGGGTATGAGCCAAGCTGCTGAAGAAATGAAACAAGCTAATCTGGATACTAATGTAATCCTGTTTAGTATGTGGACTGAAGCTATTAAAAACTTTGCAGAATTTGGCAAAGGCAATGTTATTTTCCTTGACGGAAGTAGTGAAGGTATGGAAAAAACAATGAAACAAATTATGTCGATGCAACAAATGACTAAAGG
>CAYRBL010000143.1:4872-6764 GCA_964422385.1 uncultured Bacteroides sp. | reverse complement strand
TGCTATCAAACTGATGATTCTATTTATATAGATGGTAAGATGGACGAAAAGGCATGGCAAAATGTTGACTGGACTGATAACTTTACCGATATAGAAGGTGATTTAAAACCAAAGCCAACACAGGATACCAAAGTAAAGATGCTTTGGAATAAAAACTTTTTGTTTGTTGCTGCAGAAATAAACGAAGAAAACATCTGGGCATATCTTCAAAACCACGATGATATTGTATATTATGATAATGATTTTGAGATATTCCTTGACCCTGATAATGATGGCAAAAACTATTTCGAGTTCGAGACAAATGCTATTAAAACGGTGTTCGATTTGTTTCTTCCTTTCCCTTATCGTCATTCTTCTTTTGCTTTGCATAACTTCGATTTTAAAGGGCTTCGTCATGCTATCACTATTGATGGCACCCTGAACAATGGCAACGATAAAGACAAGAAATGGACAGTAGAAATTGCTATTCCGTTTACTTCTTTATCTTTTGGGCTTGATGAAGGCAAACCTAATCCTGAAAAGCTTTGGCGTATCAATTTCTCTCGCGTTGAATGGGACACTAAATGGGAGAATGGTAAGTATGTTAAACTAAAAAATAAAGAAGGCAAGAATTTACCCGAACATAACTGGGTGTGGTCTCCCGCTGGTATTATAAGTATGCATGCTCCCGAAAGGTATGGCTATCTAAAATTCTCGACAAATAAAGCTGGTAGCACTAAAGAAGATTTTGTTTTACCAAAAGAAGAACAACTAAAGCGCGTTTTGTGGGCAGTGTTCTACAGAGAGGATAAGTATAATGAAAAGAATAAGAAATATACTGCTAACATCAGCGAACTTGGGAATGATATCAATACTTTATATGATGCAAAAGAATATAAAGTAAGTATTATGCTTACCGATAAATCTTACGAAGCTAAGCTCGAAAGTTTGGATGGAAAGACTAAAATGTATATCACAAACGAAGGTATTATTAAGTAATATTAAATAAAAAAGCATTACATGGAAACCTATCTTATATATGCAGGTGGCGAATTTGTTAGTAGTAACAAAATATTAAACGTTAGCAATTCTTTTACCGGCGAAGTGTTTGCACAGACCTATCTGGCAGATGAATCTATTTTAGAAAAAGCTATTCTTAAAGCTGAAGAGGCAAAGCCTTTGATGCGAAACATGCCTTCGTATCAGCGTTACGCTATATTAATGGAGATAGCTGCCGAACTTAAAAAGGATGAGGTTCGCTTGGCTAATGTGCTGGCACAAGAGGCTTGCAAACCTTATAAGTATGCTATTGGTGAAATTGGTAGAGCCATTCAAACTTTTATTGTGGCTGCCGAAGAGTCAAAGCGTTTGCCTGCTGAATATATTTCGTTGGACTGGACTCCTGCTGGTGCTGGTAAAGAGGGCTTGGTAAAATATTTCCCTGTTGGATTGGTTGCTGGTATTGCGCCTTTCAATTTTCCTATCAACCTTGCTGTTCATAAGATTGCACCTGCTATTGCTGCTGGTTGCCCTATTATTTTGAAACCTGCAAGTGCTACGCCTCTTTCCACGCTCGAATTAGCTAAGATTATAGATAGAACTTCATTGCCTAAGGGTGCCGTTTCTATTTTGCCTATGGATAGGGTTACAGGTAATTTATTGGTGACTGATAATCGCTTTAAGTTGCTTACTTTTACAGGTTCTCCTGAGATTGGTTGGAAAATGAAGGAGGATGCAGGCAAAAAGAAAGTGGTGTTAGAATTGGGTGGTAATGCAGGCGTTATTGTTACCAAAAATTGCAATATTACTACTGCTGTTGCCAAGTGTGTTGTGGGCGGTTTTGCATATTCGGGGCAGGTTTGCATACATGCGCAACGAATATATGTTGAAAAGGCTATCTTTAATTCCTTTGC
>CAYRBL010000143.1:0-4772 GCA_964422385.1 uncultured Bacteroides sp. | reverse complement strand
ACCTTTAATGAAGCTATTGACGCTATTAACGATAGTGCTTATGGTTTGCAGGCAGGTGTTTTTACCAATAATGTGGATGAAATAGATGTTGCCTTTAATGAGTTGGAAGTTGGTGGCGTTGTGGTAAACGATGTGCCTACTTTCCGTGTCGATCACATGCCTTATGGTGGAATTAAGGACTCAGGATTGGGTAGAGAAGGAATAAAATATGCTATTTTGGATATGATGGAAGCCAAAATACTTGTTAAAACTAAATAAATAACCTTTTTTAAAAAATAATTTAAAAATAATTGCTTTTTTTTGGGTTTGTTATAATATAAAATTGTACTTTTGCACTTTAAAATTCATTTATTAAATAATATTAAAAAAATCAATATGAAAAAACTTTACATTTTAGTAATCGCATTGTTAATTATTGGGAAAGTTAGTTTCTCACAAATTATTTTATCAGAAAATTTTAGTGGTGGAGTAGTACCATCAACCTTCACAATGTATTGTGATGCTCAGACAACTTACTATACAAACTTCCAAGGTGTGGCATGGACAGTAGGTAAATATGATTTTAATGTAGATACAACAAATTATGTAGCTGCTAGTACTTCTTATTTTACTTCAGTTTTAACTGCTGATAGATGGTTAGTAACACCTTCTTTAACTATTCCAGCAGGTTCTTCTTATAAATTTGGATTTAAATGTAGAAATTTAGATGCTAGTTATAAAGATAGTTTAAAAGTTATGGTTTCTACTACTGGAAATGCAAAAGCTAACTTTACTACTACATTATTTGTAAGTGCAGATGATACTATTTGGACAAATCATGTGTTGCCTTTATCATCTTATGCAGGTCAAACTATATATGTAGCTATAGTTAATCAATCAACAGATAAATATATTGTATTAATTGATAACATTCAGGTAGGTGCTGGTGTTGGTGTTAACGAAACTACTGTTGAAAACAATTATATTAATATTTATCCTACTTCTTTAGTAGATAATTTTAATGTTTCTTCATCAAGCAATGTTAAATCAATAAGAATAGTTAATATGTTAGGTCAGGTTGTAAGTAACCAACAATACAATTCTAAAAATATAACAGTTAATACTTCTAATTTAAAAGCAGGAGTATATTTTTTACAAGTAGAATCAGTAACTGGAAAAACTTCAAAGAAATTTATTAAACAATAAGTTTAATTTATAAATAGATTTAAAATAGGAGGCATTTATGTCTCCTTTTTTTTTGTTATATATACAATATCTAAAAATATTGTTATATTCTTCATAAAATTCTTCGTTATATCTGCACTAAGAATTTTATTTTTTTTATTTTTTTAACAAATTAATTTTGTTATATATCAACGCTTTGAGCTGCGTTAACATTATTTAACTTTTGCAGGTGGTAACCTTTTCCCTTTTCATGCAATTAAGAGTTAATTTTATAAATTAACTCAAAAATGACAAAATATTTATCGATTAATATATCTAGAATAATTAGAATAATTCAATCTTTTTTCAAAAGGTATATTCTTTTATTTGCGACATCAAAAAGTAAATTACTTTTAATAGCTTTTTATATTAAAAAACATCCATCTTTTCTTTTCAAAAATCCAATACTTTCATTTAAAATTAGTTTATTTAGTTTATGTTTTATTAGTAAACATGCTAGCTAAATAAGCCGTTGTAATAACCTCCATGACAAAATTGCAACGGCAAAAACAAACTTAAAGTAATCATACATCTAAATTAAGTAAGAGGAGGTGTCTGAAAGTAACTGTCGTTACTATATAAATAACGAATATAAACAAAAAATTTATTCAAAATGAAAAAAATAAAAATAATTTTAATAATAAGTTTAATAATTTGTGGAATTAATTTATATAGCCAAAATAAAAATTTTAATGGGTATTATACAAATCCTCAAATTAATGATAGATTAATTAATACTGCAATTACAGATTTTGTAAGTGGTAAAATGCTAATAATTGACACTTATGAAGATAATATAACAAATAAATATTATCTTTTATTTAGATTTGTTGACAATTCGCTTAATCAAATTTTACCTTTTCAAGTAATAAGATATGATGAAACTCAAGTAAAACATATTTCAATAAATGATGTTAAGTACGACGCTACAAATAATTGTTATATTGCATGCGGCTGGGAAGATATATTAGATTCAAACAAAAGAGCTATATATAAGACAGCTGGAATAATTATGAAAATAGATATTCTAGGGAATATTGTTTGGCGTAATGATCAGTGGGATAATATAAATTGCTTTTATGCCGCAAATGAGTTCAGAAGAGTGGAGATATTTAATAATGAAACTGGTAACTTTTATGCAGCTTGTGGGTGGGGTTATGAACTAAATAGTAATACAAGATTTCACGGTAATGTAACATTTTTTAATACATTTGGTGATTCATTTTATGCCTCTAACCATGATGTTACTCATACTAATAACAACTCTAAATACATGGATCTTTTATGTAATACAAATAACAATAAAATAGCAATAGTTGGTACTTATTATGATATTTCAAACGTTCCTATAGGTATTTTAGAAGAAGAAATTGAATATATTGGCTTTTCAATTAATATATCTTTACCAATAAATATAAGAACTGTTGAACGGGAATATGAATGGGAAGCAACTTCAATTTGTAAAGATAATTCTGGAAATTATTTTATAGCTGGAAGATATAAAAATAATATAGAAGAAAATTTATATACAGCAAAGATTGATGCTAATAGTAGAAGTTTTATTATTGAAAATTATTATCCAATCCCTAATAATCATGACAAATTAGAAGTTAATGATATGTGTTATAATCCATATTTTAATCCAAAGAATACAAATATTGGAAACTTAGGACAATTAGGAATAGTTGGTGTTTGCCACCCTTACCCATATCCTGGTAAAACTATTCTTTCTGATCAAGGATTTTTATGTGAAATAAATGAAGATCTTACACTAATTCCAAATGGATTTTCTACTTGGTCTGGTTATAATAGTAATATTCAACCTGCCATTTTCAAAAAAAGTTATTTTAACCATATAGTTTATAGGAATAATAATTACAATAATATGAATTATTCTTATATTATGTATGGTAAATCCGAAAAAGCAAATGTTAGTTATATCGCAGAATATTACCATTTACTTTATTTTGATAACTGTTTTGAAAAATTTGAAGATTATAGTACTCATTCAATTTCACCAATTTTATTGGTTAATCAATATGAAGAGCCTGAATTATTCGAAAACTTTAGAGAAGATCTTATAAAAGCTTTACAATTTGACTCTATGGGTATTATATGTGATCAAGTCTATTATGAAGATCCACCGATTCTAAATAAAAACTTAATTAAGATTGAAACCAATACAATTTTAGATTATAGTTACGAAGCTGGATTTCTAAAACTTAATGACTCATATAAACAAGCAATTTGTAATGTTTATACGATTGAAGGTAAATTAGTATATACTAAACAAAGTGGTGTTTTAACTATTCCAACTTCAACACTTAAACCGGGGATTTATTTCTTACAACCTATTAATGAGACAAGATTGAAACCTTTTAAATTTAATGTTATTCATTAATTAAAAAAAAAGCCTAATTCTATTTTTATAGGATTAGGCTTTTTTGTTAGATATTATAAGTACTTCCCTTAGCTTACTCTGATAATAAAAGCTGTTGTTGGTTCTCCTTCGTTACCATTTGAATCAACTGGAATGGCATAAACAGAATATTTAGCTCCCGAAATTAAATTCTTAACCAATCCTGTTGTTTTTCCTAATATACCAATTTTTACTGCAACCTCCATGCCTTCATCTGTTACTATTTGCCCATAGATATCATAATGATTAGTAACTCCAACTTTTATAACTCTTACTTTTATAACACCTTTTGTAGATGTATTCTCGCCACTAGCTGCAGCTCTGTTGTGTGGTCCTGTTGTTTTCTGAATGATATAACCCAATTTAAGGGCTAAATCATTATCATGAGCCAGGTTTATTTTGTCCTCAACATACAATCCATTTTGATAATACATATCAGCAAATTTTGCTAAATTTGCTTTATATCTCGCAGTAGCTGCTGTATCACCTTTCTTGCTTAGTATTTCATCTGCTATTATTAAAGCTACTAAAGCCAATACCACCACATCATCATATTTGATGCCAGTTAATGAGGCTTTATGCTCTAATAATTTTGCACCATAACCTTGTGCAAATAAAATCTTGTCGCCTACAGAACCCTTAGGTAATGTTTTGATTAATTTAACTTTACTCATTTTTAAAATTGTTTTTGTTTATTAATAAAAAATTTAATTATAAATATAAATTGTATTATTATTTAATTGATAATAATTGTTTTTGTAGGACATAAAATGAAAAATATATACTATATTCATCCGAATTTAAATTACAGTCGTTAGAATTTAAATTATAGCCATCCGAATTTAAATTATAGTCGTTAGAATTTAAATTACAGCCATCCGAATTTAAATTACAGTCGTTAGAATTTAAATTATAGCCATCCGAATTTAAATTATAGTCGTTAGAATTTAAATTACAGCTATTCGAATTTAAATTATAGTCGTTAGAATTTAAATTACAGCCATTAGAATTTAAATTACAATGCTCCGAATTAAAATTAGTGTGAAAATAGCTATTCTTAAGCTCATTACATTTTATTTTAGAAGAAAATACATATTTTTTATTTCTAAGATAAAAAGAAAACGTATAACTATAAATATGATAAAAAGAG
>CAYRBL010000142.1:0-8238 GCA_964422385.1 uncultured Bacteroides sp. | reverse complement strand
ATACAGCATACAAACCATAATCAGTGCCACAGGCCAATGCATAAACCCAGGTTGGCTGATTGGCCGAAACTGCGAGTTCAATTCTCATAGCACTTGTATTACTATAAGCTTGAGTCCAGCTTGAACCTCCATTTGATGAAACATAAATACTACCACTTGATGTAGAACCATACAATGTATTAAAATCGCCTGGCTTATATTCCATATCTTTAAAAGAAGTAGTATTTAGCTGAGTATTCCAGGTTGTACCACCATCTATCGTTTTATATACACCATTGGTAGTTGCAGCTATCAGTGTTTGATTATTATTTGGGTCGATAAGTAAGCGAGTTGTCATTGAATTACTGGCAAGTGTAAAACTCAAGCCTGTAGCATTCCAGGTACTTCCACCATTAGTAGATTTCAATACACCAATACTACGATTGTCGAAAGCATCTCTATCTCCAGTAGCTATATATATGGTGTTGGAAGTGGCATAATCAGTTGGAATAACGATATCACTAACGGCAAGTACGCCATTATTATCTGTTAAGCAAGTCCAGCTTGTACCATTATTAGTAGTTACCCACAATCCTCCTGCTGCTACTCCAACCCAATAAGTATTAACATCGGTAGGGTGAAACGCAATACAACTAATACGACCAATACCTGCATACCCACCTGGAGTAGTATTTGTACCCAATGCTGTCCAGTTGGCTGCATTAGTCATTTTATATTTAGGGACTGTAGCCAGATATTCTTCATAAACTTTTTGTGGAGTTTTAGTAGGGAATGCGCCTGTTGTTGGGTTTACCTGGCCTTCCATTTCATACTCCCAACGTTTGAATTGCTTCCAACCAATAGCTTTCTTTTTCTTTCCATTTAATAAATAAGTGCCATTATTTACATTATATGGATTCCAATAGTTGTTGAATGCATTTTGATAATCAAAGAATGTTAGATTAGCTTTTGTTTTTCCACTTGGTAGGTTTGGCGTCCATACTTGAGAAAATAAAGTTGATGTTAAAAACAACATTATAATAAAAAGTAAAATCTTTTTCATAATATAATTATTATATAAATAATTTGATTTGCTTAGTTAATAATCTATTTCTTTTTCTTAGGAGATAGCTTTTCTTATCTTAATTAATTTTACTAATAATTCTTCAAGTAAATGTAATGCAAGCATATTAGCTCCATCCGATTTAGCAACTGAAGGATTTGGATGTGTTTCTACAAATATACCATCAGCACCAGTTGCAATTGCTGCTTTGGCTATTGTTTCTATCATTTCGGGTTGTCCACCAGTTACGCCAGCGCTTTGATTTGGCTGTTGCAACGAATGTGTAATGTCTACGATTACTGGCACATTGTTCTGTTGCATAATTGGGATACTCCTAAAATCAACAATCATATCCTGATATCCAAACATACTTCCTCTTTCTGTAAGCATCACTTTTGTATTTCCAGTTTCTAAAACTTTATTAACTGCAAACTTCATAACATCTGCCGATAGGAATTGTCCTTTTTTGATGTTAACAATCTTACCTGTTTCGCCTGCTGCAATTAATAATTCAGTTTGGCGGCACAAAAAAGCTGGTATCTGCAATACATCCACATAATCTTTTGCAATATGTGCTTCTTCGGCTGTGTGAATATCAGTAACTACAGGGATATTATATGTAGTACCAAGTTGTTTTAGTATTTCGAGTCCTTTTAAATCTCCTATTCCTGTAAAGGAATCGCTTTTCGAACGATTAGCTTTCTTATAAGAAGCTTTAAAAATAAGTGGTATTGATAGTTTATCGGCTATTTCTATTATTTTCTCAGCTATTTCGAAAGGCATTTTCTCATTTTCGATAACACAAGGACCTGCTAATAAGAGGAAGTTACCAGAAGTAGCATATTTAATTTTAGGTATGTCTTTAAAGTTCATTGTCATTATTTGATTCTTATTATTGATATTATTTGCTAAAATAACAATACAAAATTAATTATTATTGCTGATAATTAAAATAAAGTTTCTACTTTTGTAAAGAATTTTTCACAAAGCAGCTTATGGCAGTCAAAAAGAAGAAAGTTAATCGCAGGAAAATAAAGTACTATAAATACGATTTTAAATTATCTAAAAAAGAAAAAGAGATAATCGACAGGTATTGTTGTGTACATAATACTACATCCAACAAACTTTTGAAGAGGGCTTTGCGCGATTTTATAAAGAGATATGGCAACCTTGCACCCGTTGAACATATATACAAAAATCAAATGAATATATTTGATATTATTGATGCAATACCAGATTGTGATAAAGAAACTGCCTAATATAAAATGTGGCTTTTTTTAAAAACTAAAATTAATAGCCAATCCAAATACTTCTTTCAACTGTACTTTTGCTTCGCTTGAGATTACTTTCCCTGCTGCATCTTTAGTCTCATATTTCGAATTATGATCGTAGATTAGGTTACAAGTTAAATTTGTTGAAAAGAATTTATTTATCTTCATCTTTATTACAAACTCCTCATTTACTACTACCTCTTTGGGGTGATCGAAATAATCGGAATATAAATCCAGTATATTATTTAGTTCAATGTTTTCCATAATTCGTTTCTTAAAGGTCATTCTTAAATACGAACCTACCCCTTCTTTAATATTTTTACCTTTTACAACACCAAAAGCACCTGCATTAGATAGGGCGGTATCCAATACAAATGTAGTTTTGCCAGTGAAAACAGAAAGCAATAAATTGAAATGATCCCTTTTATATTCCATTCCTAAGGAGGTAATTAAATATGCAGGTGCCATAAAATTGGAAACAGGTTTTATGTCATCAATGTTTTTGTATCCATACGTAAATTGCGTTCTGAAGTCTATTAACCCACTGTAGTACCAATATCCTGATTTTTTATAGCCAAAGTTGGATGTTATTGCTATTTTATCATCTGTTTTGAATGCCCTTTTCAATTCTTGCTTTACGATTCCATAAGCCAATTCGATGGTGTTTTCCCAACTTGTTTTATCTTTTTTATAAAAGGCAGTAAATTTATAATTGCCTATACCCGAAAATGAATTCTCACCACCTTTAACCCAATATTTATAGGCCGACTGCCCAAAGGTGAATAACACTACACTTTTTATTCTCCATATTTTGGTGCTATCAGGGCATACTGTCGAGTCTTTTGCCTGGGCATTACTATATATATAGGTGCAGATGAGAAATAATAGTATTAAAATTCTTTTCATAAATATTGATTTAAATTAAATTCAAATATGTTTTATTGACACTTAAATTCGGCTGCAAAATTA
The DNA here is from genome assembly GCA_964422385.1 of uncultured Bacteroides sp. Lineage (GTDB taxonomy): Bacteria > Bacteroidota > Bacteroidia > Bacteroidales > JACABE01 > JBAXLO01. Next base: position 4,956 of record CAYRBL010000142.1, on the reverse strand, counting down.
TTATAAAAGTTGAAAAGCTAAAAGAAATAATTGAAATATTATTTTAGGTTGATTTTCGGCTTCTGTTTTTTAATGATAATTGTCTTTTATAGGCTAAAATGTCTTCGTATATAACATTCCGCACTCTTTTTGTAACACATCGCCTTCTTTATAACACAGAGCACCTTTTGTAATATACAGATTCCTCTCTTTTTTTAAGGGATCTATGCTTTTTTTTAATAGATTCCTCTCTTTTTTTAACTTATTCCTCTCTTTTTTCAACACATCGCTACTTTTTTGTAACAGATCGCTATCTTTTTGATACGTTACGCCTCCGAAATTTATCAAGAAAAAACATTAATTTTATTAAAAAAACAATTCATATCATATTAAAAAGGCAATTAAAAAAATAAAAAAATCTTTTTTAAAATAGAATACAAAAGATATTTATGAAAATTAATAGATTAAAATACAGCATTAATTTTGTCAATTACACCTAAGAGTAGAAAATAATAAGAAATAATTGAATTGTTTTTTACATACTAAAAAAACAAAAACCCTTTCACCTTTATTAATAAGATGAAAGGGTAAACAAAATTAATAAGAATCGACTTTTTTTAAAAAAATACCGATATTAAAATACAATAGGTTATAGTATAAATATTTATTCGCCTATTTTTTATTCTTGAATTTTAAGTAAGATTTCGTCAGCTTTTTTCTTGTAGAACGAATACTTTTCCGAAACTTTCGCAAACTGCTTTTTGGCATTTGCAATATCATTTGCTTTTAAATAAGCCAAACCAAGATACCATTCTGCATCTGCAGTAAGCTCGTTGGTCTCATTTTTTATAACAATTTCTAATGATTTTATTGCATCATTAGGTTTATTCAATTCTAAGTAAGCTATCCCTTTATAGAAATTACTGCTTATATTTGTCGAACCATTTGTATTCATCTGATCAAATAATTTTATTGCATTTTGATACTCTTTTTGTTCAAATTTCTGCATTGCTTTTACCTGCAAACTCACCTCGCCCTCATTGCCCGAACGATTGGTCCCCGCAACTTCATAAGGCGAATAATAGCTTAGATAAAGTTTATCAGCGGTATTAGGGTTAGGCGCAAACATATAAAACGCACCAACCGACAATAGGATTAGGATTGCAGCCGCGGCAACAAGTTTCGGGAACTGCTTTCTACTAATGTTGATAATAGGAATTTTTGAAGACTTATTCTCTTTCGCATTTTTCATATACGACTGATGCGCAAGTTCGAGGTTCTTCAAAAACATACTTTCTCCAATCAAATCTTTAATGGATGCATCCACTTCTTTATGAAGCAGCATTTCTTCATAAAGTTCAGGATTGTTACGCAATTCTATTTCAAATTCCGCACTTTCCTTCTCAGTCATTTGTTTGTCGAGATACTTCTGAATTTTCTTACTTCTGTTCATTTTTCAATTCCTTATATTTAGGACTATTTTTAATTAGTTTAATTAAATATTCTTTGCAAAGATGTTTCTTTTTCTTGACGATTTCCACACCTTTATAATTCATTTCATCATTTATTTCGAGCATCGTATATCCTTCGACATACATCGATAATACTTTCTGGCAATCCTCATTTAGTTGTTTAAACATTTGTTTATACAATGCGTCCTTTTCATTTTTTGCAGTATAAATTATTTCTTCTTCATCAAAAATAGTATTTGAATCCAAGTTGTCATCATACCTTAGCCTGTTATTATTCCTTAATTTTTCTAACCATAGTTTATTAGAAACAGAAATAATATACGTACTATACAAACAATCTAATTTAAACTCATCAGTTTTCGAATTTTGATAAAAAACCATCAAAGATTCCTGTAAAGTATCCTTCACATCCTGCAACGACCCACTATTAGCTGTAACAAAACTGTACACACTTTGGTAGCATCCCTTATACACAAAGTTTATAACTTTGCTATCGTTGTTGCGAAACCCGGCAATTATTTCGGATGTTGAAAAATCCTCTCTCATTTTTGAAAACTAACTCTTAATTGCATAACTCGGCAAAAGGTTACCAGTAGAATTGAAAATATTTTGTTAAAAAATGTTACATCCTTTATTTTCAATGGCAAAAAATTGAAAAAAAAGGATGTTTTTTTGAGTAGAAAATATCTGAATATTGTAAAATTTTTCAGATTTTTTGATTAATTATTTTCTAAAACCTTAAATATTTCGTCCAATTTTGGTGTTAGAATAATTTCTGTTCTGCGATTTTTAGATCTTGTTTCTTTTGAATCATTATCATTAATGGGTACAAATTCGCTTCTTCCAGAAGCAATAACTCTGTTCCCTTCAATCTTTCCATTTTCCAAAAGTATCCTTACAATAGCAGTTGCTCGCATCACGCTTAAGTCCCAATTGTCTTTAACCTGTCCGTTACCTTTGAATGGAACATTATCTGTATGGCCTTCTATTGTTACGTTTATATCGATATTAGCTTCTAAAACTTTTGCAACATTCTTTAAAGCTACTTTACCATCTTCGGCAATATTCCAGCTACCTGAGGCAAATAAAAGTTTTTCTTCCATCGACACATATACTTTCCCATTTCTGGTATAAATAGAAAGGCCCTTATCTTTAAAACCTAATAATGCATCTGTAATTTTTGCTTTAATATCATTTACTTGCTTATCTTTATTATCTAAAATAGCTTGTAATTCGTTTAATCGTTTTTCTTTTAGCTGCATTTGCGAAGCTAAAGAATCCAGATTATTCTTTTTGTTTTGAAGTTCGGCTTCCAATTTCTTCAATTCATTTTCTTTCTTTAATAGTTCGCCCTGAGATTTATGCAAAGCATCCATCACCTCTTCTGTTTCTGCACGGTTGCCCGAAAGTAGTTTATTATACTTCTTCTGTATTACATCCAAATCATTTTTCAAACCATCATAATCAGAATTCAACTTTTTATATTCTGTTTGCAAAGAGTCGTTGGTAGCATTCATTTCTGCTGTTTGCTTTGTAAGTTTATCAACTTGTGCATTCAGCTCATTACATTTTATACTATTATCATTTCTAATCTTTTCGCTATTCGTTAGATCTTCTGAGCATTTTTTATATTTAGTATCTAAATCACTATATCTTTTTTGAGTAATACAAGAGGAAATCATAATCGAAATTATGAGTGTGGCAATAAGGGTTAAATTAATTTTCATAGTAATTATTTTAAATAAATTAAGATACATTTAAAAGTCTATTTCGAGCAAGACCGGACAATGATCCGAATGTTTTGCATCTGGTAAAATTACTGAACGTTGCATTTTGTCAATAATTGTGTTGCTTACCATATTATAATCGATACGCCAACCCAAATTCTTCACTCTTGCATTAGCACGGTAACTCCACCAGGTATATTGATGTGGCTCACTATTGAAATGACGGAAAGAATCGTTGAAACCACTATCGATAAACTTGCCTATCCATTCTCTTTCTTCAGGAAGAAATCCCGAACTCTTAGCATTTCTTACAGGGTCGTGAATATCTATTGGCTTATGACAAATATTATAATCGCCACAAAGAATCAAATTAGGCCTCTCTACTTTTAGTTTATCTATAAACTGATGAAAGTCTTTGAGCCATTCCATCTTAAAAGCTTGCCTTTCGTCGCCCGAACTACCTGAAGGATGATATACACTAACTACGGAAACATCGCCAAAGTCGGCTCTGATAAATCTTCCCTCGTCGTCATATTTTTTAATTCCCATACCACAAACCACGTTATCTGGCTCGGTTTTGCTTAGTATTGCCACACCGCTATAGCCCTTCTTTTGGGCCGAAAATGTATAACTAAAGTATCCAGCTTCCTTAAATTCGAGCAAAGGTATCATTTCATAGTGTGCTTTTAACTCTTGAAAGCAGATGATATCCGGGTCTACAATTTTGATCCAATCTATTAAACCTTTTGACATTGCAGCCCTAATTCCATTGACATTATATGTGATTATTCTTTTCATTTTTTTTACAATTATAATTTCAGCAAATATATAAAATGTTTTTATTTTAATTAACCTTACTTAATATTATTTTATTCTTTGTACTTTTGCAGACATCATGACAACAAACCAAATTATAAAAAGTATTCTGATATGGCGTTTAAAAAACATAAGCAATCATCGCTTTTTGCTTATATTAAGCGTTATTGTTGGTGTATTTAGCGGGCTTGCTGCCATCATCCTTAAGAATACAGCTTATTACACCCATTATTTTGTAACAAATAATTTCGACTTTCACGAGAAAAATTATTTTTATCTCATCTATCCTTTTATCGGTATTGGCTTAACTGCCCTTTTTGTACGTTATATTATTAAGGACAACATTGGGCATGGGGTTTCCAAAGTACTTTATGCCATCTCTAAAAAGGGTGGCAAAATTAAGAGTCATAATAATTATTCGTCCGTGATAGCGAGTACACTTACAGTATCTTTTGGTGGTTCGGTTGGGTTAGAAGCCCCAATTGTGTACACAGGAAGTTCTATTGGTTCAACTCTGGGTCAACTTTGCAGGTTAAATTACAAAAACATTACCCTATTGATTGGTTGCGGCACTGCGGCAGGTATTGCTGGTATTTTCAAAGCCCCTATCGCAGGTGTTATATTTGTAATCGAAGTTTTGATGCTCGACCTAACAATGAGCACGCTGCTTCCTTTGATGATTGCTTCCATTACCGCGTCCTTAGTTTCCTATTATTTTATGGGCAATGGAGTGTTGTTTACATTTAAAATTACAAGTCCTTTTTATCTTTCAAAGATTCCATATTTCATAATTCTAGGCATCACTTCAGGTTTTGTTTCCTTATATTTTATGCGGTTTTCGATGTGGATAGAGAAAGTTTTTCAAAGCATCCATAGTTTCGTTTTACGAATAATCATCGGAAGCGCTTTGGTGGGTGTATTGATTTTCATTTTCCCTTCTTTATATGGCGAAGGTTACGACA
>CAYRBL010000141.1:4215-8298 GCA_964422385.1 uncultured Bacteroides sp. | reverse complement strand
TTCTTAATAATATAATTTTCGGGCGAAAGCCCAGACATCATATTATTATAAAAATAAAAAACATCATAATAAAAATAAAAAAAAGGAACATAATAATTATGCTCCTTTATATTTTTATAATAAGATAAATGCTGATTTTTTAATCTCTCGTCTGTTTTTTAAATACAGATTTGATAGGATTTAGGATGCGAACAATTAGGCGGATGTCGTCGGTTACAATTTCGGCGGTGCCCGAAAGATCGTTGTTAAACTCCAGTTTTTTTCCGTAATTGGTTACCAAACTATCTGCAAGCGCAATCTCCACCATGTAATTGTTGTCGGAAGCCGTTAAGGAAACCCTGTCAACTTTACCGTTTACGGTTCCATACTCCATATAGGGGAAGCCGGCCAAAAGTATGTTTACATGCTGCCCTGGTTTCACCTTTCCGGCTCCTTCGATGGGCAGATTTACCTTGCCCAAAAGCTTACTTTTTCCTTGCGGAACCACAGTAAGCACCTTGTCGCCGGTAGCTATATTTTGGTTTTCGGCCCAAAACCTATTAAATGAAACCTTGCCTTTGCAGGGGGCACTCAACAGATAAGTTTGCTCCCAAGTATTTATTTGGTTGTTCAAATTATCGAAAGATTGACTTACCGCCTGATTAATTTTCTTCTGGGCATCCTCAAATTGCAGTTGCAAATCTAAAATCTGCTGCTGCAATTGCGTTAATTGTATCTTCGTATTTGCCAAATTGGTACGCGCACCTTCCAAAGCATACTTCTTCTGTAAATAAACGCTCTCTGATTTCTCTAAATCCGAGTTTGAATTAACTTGTTTGGCGTTCAGTACCGAATCTCTACGGTACTGCGTATAAGCAAGCTTCAAATCGTTGTCCAATAAATTTCGCTGCGCATTCAAACGGTCGTAATATAGATTTGTCATCTTAATCTGATCATTTATTGCGCCTATTTTTTTGGTGTAATAATTAAGTGAATTAAAATTGCTAAGCTCATTCACCGACTTCAGAAAGCTTGTAAAAGTGGGCTGAAGGTCGCCAAGGGCATTGTATGCATTAAAAATCCCAAGTTGCTCTTTGCTAATAGTTGAAAGGCTATTAATATATTTTTTAAAACTTAATAAATCTGCTTTTAAGAGCTTCAGCATTTCGTAATCGGCAGGATTTTCGATAAGAGCTAGCACCTGTCCTTTTTCCACCATTTGATTGTCGGTAATAAAAAGCTTAGCCAATTTCCCAGTGCTTTTAGCCACCAAAGTAGCGGGCATATTTTGGGTGGTGATGACCACAGGAGCCTTAATAATGTCAGGATATTTAAAAAACCAGCTGCCAATAAGCAATATAAAAACAACGGCAAGAATTACAGTAATGCCATTGCGGATGATACTGTTGGGCGCTTTGCCGAGTATGTCCTCAATTTCCTCGCTGCGGAGCTCGATATTACTGCCGTCTTCTGTTTCCATTATATTATATATAGTATGATTTTTTTAATGCGCATCCAAACCATTAAGCATGTACACCAAATGTTCCATAGTTTTCAAAATCTCTGGCATATACTCATTCACAGCTTTTACACTTCCCGGCAAAGTATAAACCAGCGAATTCTGCATTAAACCAGCCACACCTCGACTCAAAAGTGCATTCGGTTTTTCTTGTCCGTACTTCATCCGAATCAACTCCATAATGCCTGGAATTTCCTTGTCGAGCATCGGTTTCACAACATCAGGAGTTATATCTCGCGGACCGATACCTGTGCCACCGGTTGTAAAAATAAAATCTACATTATCCTGCTTTGCCTGCAATAAATGTTGCTTCAAAATTTGTTCGTCATCAGGTATGATAATAGATTTGATAGCGATATTTCTACCTACATTAAAAAAATGTTCGTTAAGAATATCTTTAATTCTAACGCCGCTTCTGTCCTCGTATTCACCTGCACTAGCTCTATCGCTTAAGGTGATTATTGTACAATTAAAAACTTTTGGAAAATATTCGAGGGTGTCGTTAGCTTTAAGTGTACCCTGTTTAATTACCCGTGCGAAAATCCCTTCCTTAGGCATCACACAATTTCCTACCTCGCGATAAATTGCGCAAGAATCACCATGACAGTGTTTACCAATTTGCGTAATTTGAAGTTCGATAGTATCATTTTTTAATACATCCAACGGTTTTGTTTTAAAAAGCTCAATACCTTCGGTTGTAATGTTCTCGGCAAACTCTCCAAAAGCAATCTTGCGACCTGCCTGATGCTCGAATTTAGCAACACTTTCGACGCCCAATAAACTTACCTGCCGATGCCACTTACCGGAATGCGCATCATTTTTTACACCATTTTCGTTTAAATCGATATATTCAACTGGCACTTTTATCGTGCCCTTCTTCTCTGATATGTTAACTGAGATTATTTTAAGTATATTCATAGTATTAAATTGATCAGATACAAAATTAGTAAAAAGATTGAAAGTATTACTACTTTTTATTAATTCATCTTTTTTTATTTATAAAAGTATTCTTAAATTAGCTATTAAAAAAGAAATAATTTATTTTTAATTAAGATATAAAACAGTAAAAAACGATTATTGTAAATGAATGATGAAAAAATGACAGGAATATATTACTTTTGCATAAAAATTTTAGTGATGAAAAAACTTTTAATATTCATAACATTCTTTTTAATAGTAATAAACTTTACTTACAGTAGCGATTCTTTAACAAGTAAGATTATTGTATTCAGAGCAAATAATCTTAGTGGGTCATCTACTAGTTTAAAGATATATTTAAACGATAGCTTGATTGTAAGAATAAAAAACAACTCCTATTTTGAATACAAAACAGCACCCGGACAGTATCTAATAACTGTTGATAAATCGAAAGAAACAGAAGTCTCTTTAAAAGTAGATGCAAATAAAACCTACTATTTATACTTAAGTATGAATTCAGGAATGTTTTCTTCAAAGTCGGAAATGATGTTGGTAGATAGCGCAATGGCGACAAACAAAATCCGTAGAGAGAACATTAAAAAGCAAGAAGAAATTACTGTTGCAAACATCCATTCCAAAAATAGGATAGGATTGAATTTAGGCTATGGCTATGGTTTAAATAATATATTAATGGCAAGAACTACCGATAGTGCCGACGTAAACTTAAGCTTTGGGGGAGGGTTTTTGTTTGGTATAAAATACGGTTACGAACTAACAAAAAAATTAGATATTGCAGTTGATTTTAATTATCAATTTAGTTTTTTAATTCCAACCTTAAATAATGCTGCGGTTAATTTCAATAGATCTTATGTTGCTTTGACTCCTTCTTATATTTTTCCTATTGGAAAAAATGATAATATGAGACTCAAAGCAGGTTTAGGAATTGATTATTTATGGTATTCAAAACTAATAGTAAATACGTCAAATTTAACAACTGGGTTTAACGATAGCTGGTATTATAGTAAAACATTAGGATACCATGCAACACTTTTATTCGAAAAAAACTTAAATGAAAAATGGTCGTTTAGTGCTGCTCTTAAATATTACTATGTAAAATATCAGGGAACATACGAAAATCCAAATGAAAAGGACAAGCTATATAATACCAATGGCTCTGGCATTGATTTAATTCTTGGTTTAAATTATCATTTTTAAGAAAGATTTTATTGCATCATCATTTCATATTTCCTAAACGTAACAGTGTCGTTTATACTTTGACAAGCTTTAAGTAGATTTGTCAAACTGTTTTTATTATTTTTATCATATGACAATGACTTTTCGTAAAAGTTTATTGCTTCCTTAAAATCTCCTTTTAAGTGATAAACTCCACCCAGATTACCTAAAGTATTTGAATTGGTAGAATCTTCTATATAGGATAATTTTAAAATCAGCATTGCGCTATCTAGTTGTTGATTGTTAAAATAGATAACCCCTAAATTATTTAATGAATTAATATGTTTAGGCATCGTTTTTAAAGTATTTAAATAAGCATCTTTTGCTAAATTTGTTTTACCCCAAAACTGATAAGATACACCTAAATTATAGTTAGCGTCCACATATTTTGGATATATTGTTAATGCTTTTTGATAATACTCAATAGCTTTTTC
>CAYRBL010000141.1:0-4115 GCA_964422385.1 uncultured Bacteroides sp. | reverse complement strand
AAAATAGTAGCTAGTTCGTCTGATTTATTTGTTGCAGCAGAAAGTGTATTGTTTATAATATCCATATTTTCGGTAAAGCCCATTGATGATAAAATAGAACTACGAAGTAATAAATATAATACAATTATTACTGCATATGGTGCCGATGTTATAATTAGGGATTTTAAATCTTTATATTTAAAAACAAAAATAAATATAGGAACTAATCCAACTAAAGGTAAGGAACTTTCTTTGGATAATAATGCTAAGATGAATACAAAGAGTGAGAGTCCAAGTTTTAATATATTGGAAGTATTTAAATATTGTAATAAGTATTTTAGTGATAAAATTACAAAAAGAAAAGATAGTAATTCGTCTCTAGATTTTAAATTTGCCACTACTTCGGTATGTATAGGGTGGGCTGCGAAAAGTAAAGTTATTAAATAAGCAAGTATTGGAGCAGAAATAAATAATTCTAAAAGGAATTTGAGTAATACAAAACAAGTTAATGCATATAATAATACTTGTATGATATGACTTGCTGAACTATTACTTTTGAATAATTGTATTTCAATAGCAAAAGTGGTTAAAGTTAAAGGACGATATGACTGGTCGTTTTCCTTATTAAAGCCATATAAATAACCATGAGAGAAAATATCACCAATTCCGTTAACTCCCTTTTGTACAAAAACATTTTGAGAATATACGATATCATCATCCAAAACAAAACCATGTTTGAAAGTATTGCTATAGATAATTACTACAAAGAGAAAAAGGAAATAAGGAAGATATTTATTTTTCCAGAAATCGTGTTTTACTACAGTTTTAGTAGTCTTTTTTATAGTTGGTTTTGCCATATTTTATATTAATGTTAGTCTAAATTGATTTTAAAATTGTTCTTATTAAAATAATGCTACAAAAATACTTTTTATATTTGATATAGACCAAAAATAATCATATTTTTGTATTTTTAATTAGTAAACAATTTAAAATCTATAACAGCTAAAAAATATTATGCCTAAATACACTCATATTTTCTTTGATTTGGATCATACACTTTGGGATTTTGATAAGAATTCTTTAGAAACCTTTTCAGATTTATTTTTAAAATATAATCTAGAAAAACTCCTTAATTGTAATTTTAATACATTCTTTAAAGCCTATAAAATAATAAATGATAATTTATGGGATCTTTACCGAAAAGGGGAGATAAAAAAAGATTACTTAAGTGTACAACGGTTTTTTTTATCCTTAAATGAATTTGGAAATAATGATAAGCTTTTGGCCGAAACTTTATCAAAAGAATATGTAAAATTAAGTCCACTAAAGAAAAATCTATTTCCATATTCTATTGAGGTCCTCGAGTTTTTAAATAAAAAATACAAACTACATATAATAACAAATGGTTTTTTAGAAATACAAACTGTAAAGATTAAAAACTCAGGTTTGGATATATATTTCGAAAGTATGATTACATCTGAAGAAGCAGGTGCTCAGAAACCCAATGCACGTATCTTTGAGTATTCACTAAATAAAACAGGTGCAAAAGTTGAAGAAAGTTTAATGATAGGTGATGATTTGAAAGTCGATATTTTAGGTTCGAAAGCCTTTGGTATGGATCAGGTTTATTTTAATTACCACAACAATGTACATTCAGAAGAAGTGACTTATGAAATAAAATCCTTACTTGAATTGAAAGAGATTTTGAAATAGAAATAAAGGTTTTTATTATAAAAAAAAGGCTTTCCAAATTTAAAAATGGAAAGCCTTTTTTTATTTTATGTTTAAATATATTTTACTTGCTTGGTAAAGTATTTTTATCTTGTTCAACTATTTTAAGTTCTTCTTTCTTTTTTGGATCCATCATGTCCATAAGTTTTAGGCCAAGTAATCCATCAACAGCACTTCCACCGCCATTATTGCCACCTATTAATATATCTGGAATTAATTTAATATGTCCTTTTGATAATTCCTCAGTAATTTTGTAACGGGTAAAGTTTTCACCACCCAAAGCTTTTACAGCAAGCTCGTAAGCTTCGGCAGTTGACTTACCTACAGCTAATATTTTTCCTGCTTCGGCAGTACCTGTCAATGAAATTTGTTCGGCTTGTGCTGATGCTTTCATTTTAATAGCTTCCGATTCGGCTTGTGCTCTTGCTTTGGTAGATTCTGCTTCGGCAAAGGCACGCATTTTAGTAGCTTCAGCTTCGGCACCAACAGCTAATTTAACACTTGCTGCATCCCCCTCCGATTTTTTTACAGTTGCATTTGCAGTACGCTCCGCAATTTCGACACTTTGTTGAGCTTTTACAATTTCCTTTTGCATATCGGCAATTGCAGTTTCTTTCTCCATTCCCTGCCTGGTTTCCTGTGCTCTTTTTTGCGTATCGTAGGTTACTTTTTGCTCTTCTGCAATTTTTCTATCCGTTAAGGTTTTCATCAAAGATTCAGGAGGAACGATATCTCCAATCAAAGTATCTACGGCGTTAACATTATATTCGTCCAATACTTTTTTGATATGCGCTTTTGCTGATTCCTGACGTTCTTTACGAGTACTTAAGAATGCAATAACATCACTATCCTGAGCAGAGTTACGGAAATAATTACCGATAGTTGGCTCTAAAACCTGAGAAACTAAATTCACCATATTACCAAAGCGGGCAATAACTTTTGGAGCTTCGGTAGATGGAACGTGGATAATTTGTGCAACATCTAAATTGAAAGGGAAACCATCCTTAGACCTAACTGTAATTGTTGAAAGATTTTTATCAAGGTTATGAGCTTCGCTTCTGGCAGTAGCCCAGTTTAAAACCAAATTAGTAGTTGGTACTAATTCAACTTTCATAGTATATTTATTAATCGGGTATTTACCTGGACCTAGTGGTTCGAGCCAAACACCTTTTTGACCTTTTTGGACAATATTGCCATGTTTGAAATCAATACCTGTTAAATCCTGACCTTCTTGACCAATATAAGAGATAACTACCCCTACAAAGCCAATTGGAATCTCGGTCATAGGAGTTTCTTCAACCTGCACAGCCCAAGGATTTAAATTGTAAGAACCCGCCAATATAACCTGTGGCTGAAGACCTCTGCTTCCACTATTCTTAAGAAAAGCATCAAAATCCTGAAAGTTGTTATGACCATCAATTAGCTTCCCTGCAATCTGTCCGGCTTCGATAGGTGAACCATCTAAAGTGGTAACAATACCTACCATACTCTCCTGAATACGTATCATATCAGTAATAGAAACCTCAAATAACATTGTATTTATACGATAGGAACCTGCAGTAATATAAACTGTTTGTCTACCTCTTTGACCACCATTTACTAAGAACTTTTCGGCATCTTGGAAGTTGTCACATTCTGCACGTTGCCCTAAAATATTACCTGTTGGGATTTCGGCACCATCTCTTGATAAAACCAATCCAATTTTACCTTCAGGAATTACAGTAAACAGCTCCATCGTAACATCGTATTGCCAAATCCACATTGCAAAATACAATCCAGGAGCTAGCGTTTTGGCTTGAAAACCTGCTTCACCTTTTGTGGCAATAATGCGACCGTCGGGCAATTCTTTGTTTTCGCCAAATAAAACAAATTTCTTTGTAACTAATCCTATCTTATCTTCAGGTACGATAACCATCCCGCAAAGGAATCTTAAAATGTATTTGTAAAGCACAATACATAAAACTATCAGCAGTATCCACCAATAATTTGAGAAGAAACTTTCCATATTTTAAATTTATTAATTGTTTATAATATTAATTTTTTTAACTGTTTTTAAAAGTACTAAAAACTTCACAAAAGTATATTTTCTTTTGATAGCTTTTACAATTTTAACAAAATAAATATTGGAACAAGTGAATAAAGTAACTAAAGTACATTAGATGTCTTAAATGTTGCAAAATAATTTTCATAGTTTACTTTGTTCATCTTACTTCATAATTTTTACATATCGCCTTTCTATCAACATTTTGTACCTATTGAACAGTTTTTTTTACAGAAAAGACAATCTCAAAGTTTGAGAATGGAAGTTTTTTATTTTTTATTTAATCTCAGAATTTGAGAAGGTCTCAATACTCAAATTGGAAACATCTCAGAATTTGAGAAGGTCTCAATACTCAAATTGGAAG
>CAYRBL010000140.1:0-8309 GCA_964422385.1 uncultured Bacteroides sp. | reverse complement strand
TTGTATGCAAATCCAACAGCACACATGGCTAACAAAGTTCCAGCAACTACAAATTCAAAACCTGCAGATGTTAAACTTTTGAAAAAAGCTGTTTCTTTAGGCGATACCAAATTAGCTGACGGAGTTATTTACACTTCACAAAGAATTAACGTTAATGGTGGCGAAACAACTACTGCTCCTGATGGTTACGAAAAAGAAACTATCATTACTAAAAAAGGAACGATATATTATACAGTTAATATGTCGAATTTAAATCTTAAAATTGATTTAAACAAAGCAGAAGAAGCTAAATCAGCATTAAAAAGCATTACTGATTTAATTAATCAGAATTGGGTTATAAAAAACATTGATATCAATGCTTGGGCATCACCAGAAGGTGAAGAAAACCACAATGAAAATCTTTCGAAAGACAGAGCAAAAACTGCTAATAAATATATGGAAGATCAAATTGACACTTATTTAAAAGACATTGCTAAAAAAACTAAGACTAATTTTAAAGACTTAAAAAAAGCTGTTAACTATAACATCAGCGCTAAAGGTGAAGATTGGGAAGGTTTTATTGCTGCTTTAGAAAAATCAGATGTTAAAGAAAAAAGCACTATCATTAATGTTATAAAATCACAAGCTGACCACGCTAAAAAACAACAGGAAATAAGAAATATGACTGTTATCTACAAACAAATTGAAGATAAAATTTTGCCTCCATTAAGAAGAGCAGAATTTACAGTTAATTTCTATCAACCTAAGAAAACTGATGAACAAATGGCTATGTTGTCAACAACTGCACCTGATTCATTAGATAACAAAGAACTTTTATATGCTGCTACTTTAACTAAAGATCTTAACACACAACTTAAGATATATAAAGCTGCAACTACTGTTTACCCACAAGATTGGAAAGCTTATAATAATGCTGCAAGTGTAGCAATGAAATTAGGAAATGTAACTGAAGCATCTTCTTTATTAGAAAAAGCAAATAGTTTACAACCAAATAATGCTACAGTATTAAATAACTTAGGAGTTGTTTCGTTAATGAAAAAAGATTATAAAACTGCAAAATCATATTTCGAATCAGCACAAAAACAAGGTACTGCTGAAGGTTACAACCTCGGAATAATAATGATTAAAGAAGGAAACTACAATGCAGCATTATCATCATTTGGTAGCAAAAAATGTGATTATAATGTAGCACTTGCTTCATTATTATCAGGTAACAATACTGCTGCAAGTACAGCTTTAGAATGCGCACCACAAAATGCACAATCTTATTACTTAGCTGCAATTATTGGAGCTAGATCTAACAATGCAAATATGGTTTACGAAAACCTAAAGAAAGCTTGTAGTGAAGATGCATCTTATAAAGCACAAGCTAAAGATGATCTTGAATTTGCAAAATACTTTAAGAACTCAGAATTTCAAAGTTCAATCAGATAATTTTGAAATTATAAAAACCTAGGAAAAGCTCCCTTAGTGGAGCTTTTTTTATTTGTTCATAAAAAAATAATATAAAAATAAAAACTTTTTGATGTTTGTTTCGTTAAAATTAATTAACTTTGCACTTAATTTTGATATAATATTAAAAAAGATTTATCAACTATTTTGTTATAACACCGTAAAATAATTTATTTATGAAAAAAATTACATTTTTAATCTCATTATTTGTAGTATTATTTACTACAAATTCACATAGTCAAAATAAGATTTTTGACAATTGGTCTCTTAATCTCAATGCTGGAATTCCAATGTTCTGGGGAGATGTGGAATCTACTTTTAGTGATAAAGTAAATGTTTCAACAGCGTTTGGAGTTATTTTATCAAAGAAATTAAATCCATTTCTAGACTTAAGAGGAGAACTTATTATTGGTAGTGTAGCAGGAAGCCAACCAAAATATAATCGTGAATTTAAAGCAGATTTTTATGATTATTATATTGGAACATCCTTAAACTTTTTGAACTTAATTTATGGTGAAAATCCATGTAGAAAACTGAATGCTTTTGGTATTGTTGGCTTAGGTATGAATCAATATAGAAGTGCTTTGACTGAAATATCTACGGGCAAAATCATTCGTAATCGTGGGTTTAGAAATGAATATGGTGGTGCTGGTGAAGAATGGGAAACCGAATCATATGTTGCTGCTGGTATTGGATTTTCTTATCGTTTAGATAGTAGATTTGAACTTACAGCAGAAAACCAATGGCACGTTTTAAATACAGATTTACTAGATGCAACTAAAGGTAGATTCCAATATGATATCCTTTCTTATACATCAGTAGGGATTACTTATAAATTTAATTTAGTTAAAAATCCTGGTAATTTTGTTGATTGCACAAGAGGTGGCACATCTAAAGGCAAATTAGATGATGGTATATACAGAGATGGTAACAATACCATTATCATTGAAAAAGTAAAATGGGATACTGTAACAACTATTATTAATAATAGTGAAAAAGTAAAAACTATTGAAAGAAGATTAGATAGTTTAGAAAAGAATTGCAAATCTACTACTCCTGAACCTAAAATGAATGGTTCGGAAGCTAGATTTAAAGAAATAGAAATTAGAAATACTACTCCTGATACTTCTAAATACAATGCTCTTGAAAAAAGGATAAGAGATTTAGAAGGCAGAACTAGTACTCCTGTTGCTAATAATAATGTTGCTCCAGCAAATAATGACAAGTTAATTGAGATGGAAAACAGAATTAAAGAATTGGAAAATCAAAAGAACAACAATATTTCAACTCCAAACAACAATAATGTAGCACTAGCTATTGATCAAGATGCAATAAGAAGAAGCATATTGAAAGCAGTAATGGATAGTATAAATAATATGCCTAAACCAAAAGCTACATATACCCAACCAGCTACTAGTACAGGTAATGTAAATGTTGATAACTTAAGTTTACTTTCTGTTTACTTTGATTTCAATAAAGCTAACATTAAACCTAGCGAAATTAGTAAAATTGAAAATGTAGCGCAGTTAATGTTGAAGAACCCAGGAATGAGAATTCTTGTTTCAGGACACTGCGATAGAAGAGGTGACGAACCATATAATGACGGATTAAGCAAGAGAAGAGCAAATGCTGTTGCAAAAATGCTTGTCAAAAAGTATGGCATCAATGCTGATAGAATTACCAAAGAATATGATGGTAAAAAGAATCCTCTATCAATTGAACATTCATTGAACAGAAGAGTAGATTTTATTAAACTATAATAAAAATATCTTAATAAATAATAAAAAGGTCATCAGAAATGGTGACCTTTTTTTATGTCATATAATTTATAACTCTAATCAAAAAGAATCTATATTATTAACGTAGAGTATTTTTAAATAATAATTGTAGGTTTGCAATTAAATAAAGAGAAAAGAATATATATAAAAATATATAAATATCATATAATTGTTAAATATATCAAATTTATTTAGTAATTTCAACGCCTCAAAAGACTTTTTGCAACTAACGTTGTTTTAATATAATAAAAAATAAATAAACCATAAAATCAAAGGAGACTAAAACATGGCAAACTTATCAGTAAAGTATTTAGGAATGGATTTAAAAAATCCTATCATTGTTGGAGCATGCAATTTGGGTAAAGATTTTGATAACTTTAAAAAAATTGAAGATGCAGGAGCATCAGCAATAGTTTATAAATCATTGTTTGAAGAACAAATTCAACTCGAAAGTTTACAAATGGAAGAAAACTTAAGGGAGTATGAAAACCGTAATGCAGAGATGACTTCCCTATTTCCAGACATGATACATGCTGGACCAGAAGAACATTTAAGTAATCTTCGCAAAGTAAAAGAAGCATTGGGGATTCCTGTAATTGCAAGTTTAAATGCTGTTTATGATGAAACTTGGATTGAGTACGCTCAATTAATAGAACAAACTGGTGTGAAAGCAATTGAATTAAATCTTTTTGCAACTCCAAAAGACACTGAAAAAGACGAAAAAACTATAATTGCAGAACAACTTGATATTATTTATAAAGTTAAAAAGGCAGTTACAATTCCTGTAAGTGTTAAATTAAGTCCATTTTATTCAAATATGTTGAATGTAGTTAATAGAATGTCGACAGAAGGTGCTGATGGTTTTGTATTATTTAATAGCCTATTTCAACCTGATATTGACATCACTAAAGAAGCATTACATTTCCCATATCATTTGAGCACTGATGGTGATAATCGTTTGCCATTACGATTTGCAGGTTTGCTTTATGGTAATTTCAAAGGCAATATTTGTAGCAATACTGGAATAATGAATGGCGAAGATGTTATAAAGATGTTGTTAGCAGGCACCGATTGTGTGCAGGTTGTAAGTACTGTTTATAAAAATGGAATCGGACATATAAGTCAGATGTTAAAAGATTTAGAATTCTGGATGGATGGAAAGAATTATCATACTATAAATGATTTTAGAGGGAAATTATCTCGCAAAAATTTAAAAGATCCATATGCATATAGAAGAGCGCAATATGTGGATATAATTATGAAATCGGACGAAATATTTAAACTTTATCCAATGAGATAGAGCTATATTTAAAATTAAAAAAATACATTTAACACAAAAAAGGGTTCTCTTAGGATAGCCCTTTTTCATTATATATAATTAAAGAAAATGATTAAAATAAAGAGTATCGTTTCGATTGGAGTTCTTGCAATATTGATTATAATAAGTACTTCGTGGGTAAAAAATAATGAAAACAAGCAAAATGTAAATGGTGAAGATACCACAATGGTTTACAATCGTCATTTGATGATGGCTGTTTTATATCAACAAAGAGCTGCAGAATGCAAGGCTTTATACTTTCAAGCTTTTAATATTGCACAAATGATGTTGGATCTTGATTTGAATAAAAAAGAGATAAAAGGGAAAAGAGCTATCATTGTCGATATTGATGAAACTATACTTGACAACAGTCCTTTTGAAGGTAAAATGATTACTAAAAATGGTAAATTCCCTGATGATTGGAATCAATGGGTGGAGTTAGCAAAAGCAAAAGCAGTACCTGGTGCAGTAGATTTTCTTAATTATGCAGCTAAAAAGGGTGCAGAAGTTTTTTACATTACCAATCGTACACAATCTGAGGCCACCATACGAAATTTGAAAGATCAAAAGTTTCCTATGGCAGATACTATTCATCTTATGGTAAAAAAAGGTTCTGAAAATTCTAAAGAAATACGAAGGAAAAAAGTGATGGAAAATTATCATGTGGTTTTATTAATGGGAGATAATCTTTCTGATTTTGCTGAAGTATTTGATGTAAATACACCTGAAAACAGGGAATCGAAAACGAATGTATTTCGTAAAGAATTTGGCAGAAGATTTATAGTTTTACCAAATGCAATGTATGGCGATTGGGAAAGGGCAATGTATGAAAATAGTCCTAATCATTCGAAAAAAGAGAAAGCAGAGATTCGAAAAAGTAATGTAATAGATTTCTAAAATTATTTTTAGAATTAAAATAAGCTATTAAACTAAAGAAAAGCCTTGTCAAACTCTGACAAGGCTTTTTTATTTTATAAATCTTTACTAAAAACATCATTTTTGTAAAGTGCTCTAAAAGAGCCCACCCGATGGAATCCAGAAAATGCTTTTGATTGGGTAAGGCAACCTAATGGAATTGGAAAAATAAATTTGATTAGGTAAGCCTACCTGATGAAATCTGAAAAATGCTTTTGATTGGGTAAGCCAACCCAATGGAATCTGAAAAATACTTTTGATTGGGTAGGGCAACCTGATGAAAAGCATTTAGCAGATTTGCATAAGTAGGACTTTTTATACGAATTTGGCTAAATCTAATTTATACTGTTATGGGATTATGTTTCCTTACTCTTTTTACTTTTTAAAAGGCATTATTCTTTTATTTATTTCAATTAAGTTATAAAAAAATATAGTTTTGTCATACTTCGACAGAACTATTTTTAGTATTTACTTTCAATTTCTTATTCCACTCAATATATCCTGAAACAGCCAATCCTAAAAAGACGGCAAATTGTATCCCAGTAAATAAATAACCCTTGTAAGCAAACAAAGGAATCACCAGTATATCACCAACAATCCAATAAATCCAGGTTTCAATTTTCTTACGAGCCTGAAGCCACATGCCCATAATAAAAATAGCAGCAGTTAACGAATCCAAAATTGGGACATTACTTTTAGTATAATTCTTTAAAACATAAAAAATAATTCCAAAAAAGAAAAAAGTTACAAGAATATTTAAGATGTGCTCCTTCATATTCCCTTTAGTTATGGGAACAACTTGCTTGGTTTCATCCTTACGAGTCCAATAATACCAACCATATATACTCATAATAAAATAAAAAATATTAATGCCCATATCCGCAAAAAGATTTGCAATAAAACACAAATAAACATATAATCCAACATTTATTAAACCTGTTGGATATAAATAAACATTCTCGTTTCGGGCATACCAAACGCTTAATAAACCAAAGAAAACAGCCACTATTTCAGTATAAGTAGTGTTTAAAATGTTGTCGTGTAAAGTTGATGCAATTGTATTAAAATCCATATAAAATATAATAAGGCTGCAAAGGTAATATTTATATTGGAGTATTTTTGTAATTTTGCGGCATCTTTAATTTTATACAATTTATATGATATATCTACGACTTATAAGATGGCAAAACTTACTAATAATCGCATTTACACAATATATGATAAGGTATTTGCTTATACAACCTTTTTATAATTTACAGCAAATACACTTACAGATAAGTAATTTTAATTTCTTTTTACTAGTACTAACTACCGTTATTATTGCAGCTGGAGGTTATATTATTAATGATTTTTTTGATTTAAAAATAGATCCTATAAACAAACCTGATAAACTTATTTTAGGTAATAAAATAAGTGCATCAAAGGCCGAAACAGTTTATTATATTATTAATTTTATTGCTGTAAGTATAGGTGCTTATTTAGGATATAAAGTAGGTTCTATTAGTATTGGCTTGTTGTTTATGGTCTGTGCAACTGTATTATATTTCTATTCTTTAAAATATAAAATGCTTTTTTTATGGGGCAATATTGCTGTTTCATTACTATCTGCTTTTTCAGTAATAATAGTTTGGCTTTTTGAATTTTTTGCACTTAGAAGTAATGAAATGGTTTTTGCACAAGGAATGCAAGCGTATTGGGGGATCACCTATTTTGTATTAGCTTATGCTTTATTTGCTTTTTTAAGTACATTTATCCGCGAAATAATAAAAGATATTGAGGATATTGAAGGAGATACCAGATGGGGATGTACAACATTACCAATAGTTGCCGGAATACATACTGCTAAAATGGTAGCTGCATCAATAGCTATCATAAGTATATTAATAGTAGGTTGGTTTCAATATGTACTTAAAGAAATTAATCATGGATATCTTTCGGCTTTATTGGTAATATTTGTTCAGATTCCTTTTGCTTATCTTTCTTTTAAAATAATTAATGCTAAAGAAAAAAGTGATTTTCATTTTATTAGTAATGTCACTAAAATAATAATGGTTCTAGGAATTCTAACAATGTTTGCAATATTTAAAAGTACTATTTAGATGGTAAATCTCAATAATTTTGATATAATTCTTGCTTCACAATCACCCAGAAGGCAACAATTATTAAAAGATATGGGTATTAATTTCAGGATAATTCTTAAAGATGTTGAAGAAAATTATCCCGAAACATTATCTATCTCAAAAGTCCCAATATATTTAGCGAAATTAAAAGCAGATGCATTTACAAATGAAGATTTAAATATTAATAGTATTGTCATAACAGCCGATACTATTGTTAGTATAAATAATATTGTATTAGGTAAACCTAAAGACGCTGAAAATGCTTATGAAATGCTTAAATCAATATCTGGTAAAAAGCATGAAGTTATAACAGGAGTTTGTTTAAAAAGCAAGACTAAAACAACTAGTTTTGCTTCTTATAGTGATGTTTACTTTCGTGAATTGAGTGATGAAGAAATATATTATTATATAAAAAATTACAAACCTTTTGATAAAGCAGGAGCGTATGGTATACAAGAATGGATAGGATATATTGGCATTGAAAAAATAGAAGGCTCTTATTATAATGTAATGGGATTGCCTACTCAGAAATTATATTTAGAGTTAAATAAATTCATATAACATAAATTATCATAAATAAATACTAAAATAAACTTATAAGTGCTTGTTTATTGAATAATTTTTTGTACTTTTGCACTCCATTTTAAAAATAATTAATAATTTAACAAATAAAAAAGATGTTGAATCAATACGAAACCGTTTTCATTATGACTCCCGTTTTGTCTG
>CAYRBL010000139.1:6373-8330 GCA_964422385.1 uncultured Bacteroides sp. | reverse complement strand
ATGTATGTTTTTACAACTACCCACTTTTCAAAAAGTCTGCACATGTATGTTCTTACATTTGCCCACTTTTTTATAAATAAATAAAGATTTTTTTTGATATTAAAGGCTTTAATTTTAAATCGCCAAATCGCAATATCACTAAATCACCAAATTCCCAAAACTAATGGATTGAAATTTAAAAGCATTCCCGTAAGGGCAAAAAAAATAAAAAGAAAAAAAGAAACTAATACCTAATGACCAAAAAAGATTGCATCGGCGTGCCTTCTCTTTAGGGAAACATGTTTAATGTCAAACATCGTAGTCGTATTTAACAACTATTTCCCAATTTTAGGCAATCCAAACTTCACACTTTAGGCACTATTTTTCCCTAACAGCCTTCCCCAACTTTAGGCAGTTCCAACTTTAGGTTTTTTAGGCACTTTTCTTATTCCACCACAACCCGAATTCCTTCGGAATGCGAGCTAAATTCAGGCGCATACATGCACTGAATGCTTGTGATGCCGTTTGAAAAATCACCCTTTTGCGAAGCCACCAAAGTATACTCAAAAACATAAGTGCCCTTGTTGAGATACGAAATAAAGAAGTTGGTTGATGCATCTCTGGTGCTCTCATAATAGCCCAAACCACCCTGATATTTATAGGAAGACAGCACATTAACGGGCTCGAAGGCCGATGCTCGCATATCCTTCAAATGAACATACTCCATGTCGCGATCCACTCTTATTTCGATGCGCACCTTTATTTTATCGCCAACCTTAAGATGAGTTTCATTGGTTATAGGTTCTATCACAGGGCCGGATGCTGTTGCACGCTCTACAAACAATTTCTTTTCCAGCTTAAGCGGAGTTTCGGCAGGTGTTATTTTATCCAATTGCTCGAAGTATTGCCAATACATAGCCCCCCAAGCAACGCCATCGTCGGTCTTGGTAACTTTTATATTCCCCATTTCAGGCATAATTTCGTTGCCATTCCAACTAGTGGTGAAGTAACCGGTGCCAGCTTCAACGCCTTTTTCGGAAGCATAAGGATTAATTTTGAAATTTCCTACGCTAACATCTACTAAGTTGTCGCTCGCCAACAAATTTGTGCCTCTGAGCAGCAAAGCATATATCGCCTCGGTGGTTGCCTTGGTGGTCTTCCAGTCTTGCGTTTGCTTATTTTTGAGCAACCAAATCTTCATTTTTTCAACACTCTCCTTATCATTTGCAATTTCGTCAAAGGCCTCAATCAACAACGCCATACTTTCTATTGGCGCCTGATACCAATAATATCCAGCATACATTTCGCGCCAATACATGCCCATTTCTTCATTGTAAATTGCATTTTCTTTTAATGATTTGAGGATGTCCTGAGGAGTCTTCAAATCATTATATCTATTCAAGGCCAGTGCAATCATCCCCTGCAAATATTTATTTGAAGAAGTCCAATACTTTTGAGCTTGCCCTTTAAAATAATTAAAAGCTTCTTTATTTTTAGAAGAAATCTCATACTCCTTAGCAAAATAACTCCTCGTATATAGATATTGAATATCAGAATAACCAATATGATTCTTGTCGATATCTTTTGCATTCCATTTCTTAATATAATTATAGTCTTCCCTCATGCGATCGTCCAGATAATAAACTGCTTTTCGGATCATCTCTTTCAATTGAGCATCGTTTTTATAAACATCTACGCCCAGATGCTGCAAATGCGCAAAGCCTGTAACTATATATTGGGTAATGTATCTGTCGTCGATGCCACCATCAAACCAAGGCCAGGCACCGTTCGATAATTGTTTCTTCAAAAGTTTTTGTTTTGCTGTGGCAAGTTCCGAAGACATCTTATTTAGATCAAATAAAAGACCAATTTGTTTCTTGCGTTCGGTCTCATTTTTTGCAGCCAGCAACCAAGGTGTTTCTTCTATCAACAATGATTTTAAAGATTGATTCTTTTCCAGATTCGAAAGCAATGCCTC
>CAYRBL010000139.1:1817-6273 GCA_964422385.1 uncultured Bacteroides sp. | reverse complement strand
CCATTAATGGGCAAAGGCATGGATTCGGTAACAAGCATACGATTGCTCAAGACAGGGATTGCCATCTCTTCGCCATCAGAAAAGCTGCCCGCTTTGGCCACCACATTATAGGTAATTGCGCCTATTCCTTCAGGAATTGTAATGTTCCAGTTCACCGATTCGCTTTGTCCTTTTTTAATATTAAATGTCTTTTCGTTTGCTTCCAAAAGTATCCCCTCAACAGGCTGCATATTGATGGCATTATAAAATTGTATCCTCGTACTACCTGTTAAATCCTTCTCCGAGATGTTTGATATCTTAACATTGAAAGCCATCTTGTCGCCCTCGCGGAAAAAGCGCGGAGCATTTGGCACAAGCATAATATCTTTTTGGGTTACCAACTCCTTTTGTATTTGACCAATCTTTAAATCTTTTGTATAGGCCAATCCCATCATTTTCCATTTGGTTAAAGATTCGGGAACGCTAAAGGAAATCACCACATCGCCGCTATCATTTGTTTGCAGCTGGGGATAAAAGAAAGCCGTTTCGCTAAAATTAGTACGAACCTTTACATCGGAGAAATCCTCTTTAACCATTGGTAATTCTGAGCTGGAATGTACTCCCGGAAGTGTCTTTAATAAAGCTTCTACTCCGCCATATTTAGCTGGAGTACCTCCGGTAAGCATTCTAACATTCTTGTATGAACCATCATTTACAGTAGCATCACAGCCATTAGCATTCGTTACTGTGAACGCTTTACGTTTAGTATAATTATCATTAGATATCACTTCAGCTTTATCCATCACTTCTTCATCTGCTCTTATCACAGGTGGTGTAAACCTGATACTACTTCTTGTATTCCTGTTTCTAAAAGAACCGTATTCGTAATTTATCAATTCATCATAGGTTCTTTCATCAGGATATGCCAAACTTTGCTTTGGAATAAAACAAATAGTATTATAAGATAAGTTAAAAGTATTATTTACCGTCCAGCCTAAGTTGATGGAGTTGCTATTATATATATTAAAATACCAGCCGTGCCCTTTCAATGCGTCCAAAGAAGCATCATACATAGATGCCAGTAATTCGGAAGCAAACTTTTCTCCTTTACTGCCTTTAATAGTTAGTTTCCACTCCTCTTTTTGTCCGGGTGCAAGTTTGTTTCGAAAAGATTCAAAGCTAATATCAAGTTTTTTGTTGGTAAAAGGAACCGTAATGGTCTCGTCAAACTTATACGACCTGTTATTCTTTACAGCAATAATATGTATTGCAAAATTGCCCCTTTGTTCTTCAGTAATTGGTATCTCTATTAGCTTTTGTTCGGCATCCAAATGTATCCATTCCTTCGATATGATTACATTTTTAACTTCTATTTCGTACAGCACATTTACATTCTTATCTTTGCTGCCAATCAAAAACGAAGCTTTCTCCCCAGGTTCTCCAGTGTCCTTAATCATTTTAAACCATAAAACCTTATTCGAAGCAGTCTTCTTTTCCTTAGCACTATAAACCATAAAATATTTCTTAACCGTAATGTCGGTGCCATAGCTATCCTTCGTTTTTATTTCCATATAATACGTTCCCTGCTCCCATTCTTTAAAATCTGCAATCTTCAGCACCGAATCGGTAGGAGTATTAAACGTTATATTTAATAACTGCTTTTCCTTTTCCCAGGTGGTAACATTGTTTTCATCTTTATAAATATCGTTAGGGAAATTCTTTTCAAATTCATCTTTATTCATACTAAATAAATCAGGCCTTTCCCAGTTTCTTTCTTTATATGCCTTTTCTGTTTGTTTTATTTTATAAATAATAACACTACCAACAGCAGGCTCAGGTTGTCCATTTAAGTTCGTTGTGCGAATATCGAAAACATTTGTGCCCTCTTTGTCCACTTCATTTGGTATTGCCACATCAGCAATCAAAGCAGTGTAGCCAACAGGAACCGATTGAAACGACGAATGCGATTCGCCATTAATATCTGTTACGTCTACACTAATATTATAATCAAATATGGGATCCGTATTTTTATCAACAGCCAAATCTGGTAGCGCAGTAAACTCAATTTTAAACTCACCTTTCTCATCAGTTTTGCAATCCCCGTTTACAATCTCTAAAGCTGCTGAACTTACCGAACGCTTCCACCACCATTGATAATAAGGATAGCGAACCACGCGCGTAACCCTATATTTTACGCTGGCATTGTCGATAGTGTTGCCTGCATAAGCCTTCGCAATCCCAGTAACTATTACTTTTTCGTTCAATTTATAAGTCCCCTTTAAAGGATTAAAGACAATATCAAACTTAGGGCGTTTGTATTCTTCAACATTAAAGAAACAAGTGCCCGTTTCGTTGCTAATAGTCATTCTACCCGTCAAACCTGTAGTGGGTGCAGTAAAACTTCCGCTAAACGAACCGTAATCATTAGTTGTAAGATTTAAATCAGCTACCTTTTGCCCATTCACATCTTTAAACACAACTTTGGTATCGTGTTTAGGTACTATTGCCTGCTGATTTTTGTCTTTTACCAACATTATTCCTTTAAAAAACACAGTTTGCCCCGGCCTGTAAATAGCCCTGTCGGTAAAAAAATGGGTAGTAACAATACTTATTTCTTGAGGTACATATTGTGCATACTGCGAAACATAGTTATCTGTAATATATTTATCGTTTCCTGCATTAAATTCAAGATAAAAATACTTATAATATTCCTTTCCTTTCAAAGCTGTAATCTCAAAATAACCTTCTTTATTGCTTGTAAATTCCTGCCATTTCTTTACAACATAAGCCCTGCTGTTATTATCATAATCTTTTGTAAAAGCTTTTACAATTACATCCTTCATAGGTTCGCCGGTTTCACGATTAAGTACATAGTAGTTCATTGTGCCGTCGTTAGCTCTCCTGCTTACATAACTAATGTTGCTCACCCATATATTATTGTTGCAAACAATTTGCTCTTTGCAGCTAAAGTTTTTGGAAGTGGAGGCCAGTACCACATAGTATCCCAAAGGAAGCTCAGGCATCTTTATTTCTACTTTATGTTTTTGAAAATCTCCATCATTTTCAACATTTATTTGCCATTCTTTGGTGGCATTTAGCTTTAGATAGGTATTAATAATTTGAACAGAATTCAATTTCTCCTTATTACTTTTGTCTTTTTCAGGATCTATCTTTATAATTTTAAAATAGACTTTATTAATATTCTCAAAAGAAAGCAGAGATAGAAATGCTTTGTCGGGGGCCACCACTTCATCAACAGTCAAAGCTAAACTAGGCGTTTTTATATCCTGCATCGCTGCCTTGCATTTCTTTGCACCAAAGCTTAAAGGGAACCGTTTTATGGCGGATTCATAATATTGCAAGGCGGTTTTATTATCCCATTTGTGTGCATCCGAAACAACTGGATTATATGTAGCGGCAGTCTTGGTATATAGTTGAGCTATCTCGTACGAAACCTCTGTCGACATCGAGTCACTAAGATATTTCTGCTCCAATTTTATCAAAGCCTGCAAATACAATTTATCCTTTTCGGGAACCACTATTTTTGAATTCACAAACTCCAGCCTTTTAAGCTCAACATCTATCAAAGCTTCCGGATTTTTATCGTTGAGATGAAATGCAACTAAATCCTGCATCAATTTAATAGTATAATAAGTAAAAGAAAGGCTGTCTTTCGCCCTTATATTAAGTTTGGCAAACTGTGGCGAAGAAGAGAAATACTCCCCAGTATTCATCACAAAACCATCCGCAGGTAAGGTTAAATCATTTTCTTTATTTAAAAAGAAATCTATAGCTCGATGCGCCAAAAAGTCGTATAAAGTAGGACGATATTTGCTGCCATCAACACTTCTTTCTATAATCGCGTCCAGCATATCCAGGTTGGTTGCTTTTAATTCTTGAGCGTTGCGTAGCGATTTCTGATAATTTACAATCACCTCATATAATATCTTGCGTGCATCCCAGGTTGCAATATCTTTTTGTGCAAAGTTGACAGTTTGACTTCTCTCGAGGATATTATAATCGTTTTCATCGTAATATTTAAGGTATTCTTCAGCCAATATCGAATACAAAATATTCTTAGCAGGAAAGCTTGCAGTTTTAACTTCTGCTTCTATTACTTTAATATTTTTAAGTTCGTATTCCTCTTCCGAGGTCGAATTCAATCTAGCTTTGCAAAGCACCGCCTTTATATATTGAGCGGTATTATTACTTTGCTTGCTCTCCTTATAAATAGTATTTACTAACTGCCAAGCCGATTTAGGAAGGCCTTTATTCAAATAATCATCTATCTTTTTCCATTCGTCGGCATACTCTTCTTTCCCCGTTAAGGGCTTTTGTTGCGTATTTTTATTCTGACTGTAAACAGCGTTCACCAAAACAAACATCATTATAAAAATGACAAACTGATAAATGATTTTTTTATTCATACTATTCTTATTAAAGTAATTTTTGTTATCACAAAATATATGCAAATCCA
>CAYRBL010000139.1:0-1717 GCA_964422385.1 uncultured Bacteroides sp. | reverse complement strand
AGTTTAATAAAAATATTGTTTTATTTCTTCCCTAATAGCCTAATCCCCTAAACAACTAAAAGCCTCTTTAAAAATATTAGCGTCTTCAAACATTTTCCGTATCTTTGCAGCCAATAAAAAATCAATATCATGGTAAAAAAACTAGTCGTATTAATCCTTTTCATCTTAAGTTTTCCTTTCCTTAAGGCTCAAAACATCACTATTGTGAATAAAGGGCAGAGTGATTACAAAATTGTGGTTCCTAAAAAAGACAATGCAAACGAACTGATAGCTGCTCGAATTCTGCAGAAGTATATCAAGAAGATTTCCAACTGCGAATTGCAGATTATTACCGATAATAAAGGTAAAAATAAACAGGAAATCCTTGTTGGATTAACCAATAGGACCAAGGACGACTTTACCAAAAATAAAAAGAAAACTCTAAAGGAAGATGGCTACTTTCTATATACCGGCGACGAAAAGCTGTTGATCCTTGGCGGCTCGGGAAAAGGTGTTATTTATGGTGTAACGGGTTTTCTGGAAGACCATTTGATGTGTCGTATGTACTCTCCTTCTGTTGAATACGTACCAAGCAAAGAAACCATCACCCTGCCTCGCCTTGACGATACGCAAATACCTCCTGCCGATATCCGGATAGTGCATTGTGAGTTTAGCAAGGATACAATGTATGAATATTTCAGGAAAATTGTGAAGACGCAAGACATTTGGAACGACGGTAACTATCATGGATACTATGTACATACCATGCAACGTATTGTTCCTGCCGATAAATATTTTAAAACACATCCTGAGTATTTCTCAGTTGTAAATGGCGAGCGCGTGCCTTGGGGGCAGTACTGTTTGTCGAATCCGGAAGTGTTGAAAGTTACTATTGCCGACCTGAAAGAGCAGATTACAAAGCATCCTTCTATCAAATATTGGTCGGTGAGCCAAAACGATAATTACTACAATTGCGAATGCGACAAGTGCAAGGCGATAGACGTGGAAGAAGGCTCTCCTGCAGGTGCGATGGTGTGTTTTGTGAACGAAGTAGCCAAGGTTTTCCCCGACAAAATCATCACTACTTTAGCCTATCAGTACACCCGCAAGCCACCATTAAAGACCAAACCGCTCGACAATGTTATGATTACCCTTTGCACCATCGAACTCAACCGTAGTAAGCCGATAGATAACGACACTACGAGCGCTGCTTTCTGCAAAGAGATCATCGATTGGGGCAAAATTACCAATAAAATTATGCTTTGGGATTACGAAACCCAGTTTGCCAATTCTTTTGGCCCCTTCCCTCTTTATAATACGCTTCAACCAAACATACAATTCTTTACTAAGAACAATGTTATCGCCCATTTCCAGCAGTGCAACGGCAAGCACAGCGAGAATTTCGGCGAGTTGAAATGTTATTTGTTGAGCAAACTTCTATGGAATCCTAATGCCGATGTGGATGTTATTATCAATGATTTTATGAATGGTTATTACCGCGATGCTGCGCCTTATATCCGCCAGTATTTCGATTTGTTGCACTCCGAATGCAAGAGGTCGGGCGTCCATCTCGACATTTATGGTAACCCGGTTTGGTTGGCTCAAAATATATTGTCGGAAGCCAATATGGTGTTGTATAACGATTATTTCAATAGAGCAGAACGAGCTGTTGCATACACTCCCGAGGTGTTGGGCAGGGTAAAAGCTGCACGTTTGCCCATTATGTTTTCGGCTATCG
>CAYRBL010000138.1:4887-8413 GCA_964422385.1 uncultured Bacteroides sp. | reverse complement strand
AAAGGAAAATCTGTTAGCGATATCAGTTCCATCTTAAAAGGACAACCGGGAACCAACGTAACCCTGCTGATTGAACGAGAAGGTGAACCAAAACCTTTTGAAAAAGTATTGACACGTGAGGAAATTAAAATAGATAACATTCCATTCTACGGAGCGTTGGACAACGATGTTGGATATATCAAACTAAATGGCTTTACTCAGAATGCTGGCAACGAAGTGAGGGAAGCATTCTTAAAGATGAAAGAAAAAAACAACATAAAATATATTATCCTCGACTTACGTGGAAATGGTGGCGGTTTGTTGCAGGAAGCTGTTAACATAGTCAACATATTTACCGAAAAAGGGCAATTGGTAGTTAGTACAAAAGGGAAAGTTGAAGAACGAAATTATTCGCACAAAACTACAACTGCGCCTACCGATTTAACAATTCCTCTGGTTATTTTAGTGGATAGAAACTCGGCTTCGGCATCCGAAATTGTTTCTGGAGCAATTCAGGATCTGGATAGGGGAGTCATCGTAGGACAAAAAACATACGGAAAAGGTTTGGTTCAAAACATCCTTCCGGTAACTTACAATGCACAGGTTAAAATCACAATTGCCAAATATTATATCCCAAGTGGAAGATGTATTCAGGCAATCGACTATACGCACCGCAAAGAAGATGGCACTGTTAGCAAATTTGCCGACTCTTTAAAAGCAGCTTTTAAAACAAAGAACGGACGTATTGTGTACGATGGGGGAGGTATAGAACCTGATGTTAAAATGCAACCAGAGATTATCAGCAATCTTTCGGTAAGTTTGATAACCAAATACCTTATCTTCGAATATGCCAATGTTTATAAAAAAGGTCACGCTTCGATTGCTTCTCCAAAAGACTTTACCATCAACGATTCTATTTACGATGAGTTCACCAAGTTTTTATCAGGTAAGGATTACGACTACGTTACCAAATCCGAAAAGAATTTAAACGAATTAAAAGAAATAGCAGTCAACGAAAAGTATTTCGACGCTATCAAAAACGAGTATCAGGCATTGAAAGAGAAGCTGATTCACGATAAGACCGACGACCTTAAGAAAAATAAAGAAGAAATTAAGAAGTTGTTGAAAGCCGAAATCGTAAACAGATATTATTACCAAAAAGGTAAAATTGAAGCTACTTTATCCGACGATCCTGAAGTGGCAAAAGCTATTTCGGTGCTTAAGGATGCGGCTACTTACAAAGCAATTTTATCGGGTACTGCTGTAAAAAAATAATACAAACTCTGATTTGATTCAGTTTCTAAAACTAATATACAGCTACCTCCTCAAGCTATTCTTATTTAAGATGGCAATGCAGGACTACATCTACCGTATTGGGTTGATAGTCCTCATCGTAGGCATCCCTTTGTCAAATTATTTTATGAGTTTGGGCCAACTTATCATCTCCATCAACTGGGTTCTTGATAAGGACGTGCTCAAGAAATTCAAACTGCTTTTTACAAAAAAGCCAGCTTTAATATTTCTTTCTATTTTCCTTATTCACGTTGTAGGATTGCTATATACCACCGATTTTCACTTTGCTTTCAACGATCTCCGAACCAAACTACCTATACTTGGGCTACCAATTATATTTGCAACATCCAAAATAATTAGTAAAAAGAACTTCCTTTACATACTTTATTTTTATATAGGGGCCGTTTTGTTCGGTACCCTTTATGGCGCCTTCAATTATCTTAACCATTCCTATGTTGAGGTTCACGAAATAGTGTCCCCGTTTATTTCGCACATTCGTTTTAGTTTAAATATCTGTTTCGTGCTATGTATTTTGCTTTATTTTATCTTTAAAGAAAAGCAAATCAACAGCACTCTCAAACTTATTTCGCTTGTATTGTTGGTCTGGTTTTTATATTTCCTTATTATTCTCGAAGCTTTTACAGGTATTTTTATATTAATAGCTTTGATAATTTTCTACTTATTGTATTTAATTTTCACAAGCCGAAAGATGTATTTAAAGTTGGGTGGTATCCTTTTCTGTATCGCCATTCCTTTAAGTATTTATTTATATATAAATGCTCTTTATGTAAAAAATTATGATGCAAAACCGGTAAATATTTCCCAACTCCAAAAGCTAACTCCTTACGGAAATCCTTACCAACACGATACCACAAAGTGGGATGTAGAAAATGCAAATTATCCTGGCCTGTATGTGTGCACTCTTGAGTTAAGGGACTCTTGGAACAAACGTTCGAAGATTAATTATGACAGCAACGACCGCCTGCATCAGCCGATTTCTTTTACGCTTATAAGATATCTAAATTCGAAAAGCCTGCACAAAGATGCCAATGGTGTAAACGCGCTTACCATTGACGAAATAGGCAGTATCGAAAACGGATGCGCCAATATTTATTACCGTTCGGGAAATCCTATTACCACCCGTATTTACAAAATTATGTACGAAATAAATATGTACAAACATACGGGCAATACCAAGGGCTATTCTGTTATTCAGCGCTTAGAACTCCTAAAAGCATCTCTTCATATCATTAAAAACAATTTCTGGTTTGGAGTGGGAACCGGCGATATGGCCAAAGCTTTTGATACAACTTTACAAACGATGCACTCCGACCTATATGGGTCAAAGCTGCGGTCGCACAATCAATACTTATCCATCTTCGCGGCTTTTGGTCTCTTTGGTTTCCTTATTTTTATGCTGGCTCTTTTTTATCCGGCTATCCACAACAATCGTATTTACAGCTATTATTTTATCACTTTCTTTATTATACTTCTACTCTCGATGCTCAACGAAGACACCATCGAAAGTCAGGCAGGCGTTACCTTTTGCGCTTTTTTCTATTCACTGCTCGTCCTTGCCCCAATAGAAGATATGTAGGTAAATGATTATTATTTAACCATTACTTTAGGCAATATAAAACTATTAATAGGTGATTTTTAATTATGATCGGTCCCCTAGCGGAGCCGAGGGGTTAATTTTTAATTATTTTTAGGCACTCCAAACTTCAAACTTAGGTTCGTCAAAGGTTTCGTCTTCCATAATATCCGTCATCAAAAGCTTATCATCTCCATTTTTATGCATATTTTTAAATGCTTTCTCCCACCCTGACCTTGGTTCCGAAATCGATTTAATAACGATATACCCTTTTTCAAGTAAAATCTCAACCTTATCCTTAAAATTGTACTTCTGCAACAAATCCTTACTAAGAATTATTCCATTTGTTTCACCAATTTGTTCTATCGAAATGTCCATTTTCTTTATGTTTTAAAAACAATACAAAAGTACAACAATTAATCCTATTATCAGTAATATAATTTTTATTAAAAACACCAAAATTATCACTCAAATCTAATTCCTCCCCTCCCAGGGGAGGCTAGGTGGGGTCGATAATTCAGTACTGATATTCAGCACCAAAAAAACATACCTCCCGATTCCAATTCACCTTATCAACTGTTATTCCGCATTTTGAATCGTTTTCACCCAAAACACCAGAACTTACATCTACCACACCAAAACTTACATCTGCATCGCCAG
>CAYRBL010000138.1:0-4787 GCA_964422385.1 uncultured Bacteroides sp. | reverse complement strand
ATGTTTTTTATCTTTTTTAATAAAAAAAACAACTCTGTCTTTATTCTTTTTTTAATAATAAAAAAACCATGAACAAGCTTTACCTTATTCATGGTCAATATCTAAAATTGATTAATAAGAACGCTAATTCTTACCTATACAATTGGAGTATCATCTGTAGGGTCTTCAGCAGGAACTTCAGTATCAATAGTAGGTTCAATTATTTCATCACTTGGTTCTACGATGTCATTATTTGACTCTACTATATTAACATTTGTCTTAACGTTTTTAACGTTTGTCTTTTCTGTTGATGGTTCAACATCAGCTGAAACACCACCTCTAAGAATTTCAATAGTATGTGTGTATGAAAATAATTGCTGTTTAACAGGATCTTTTTTATAAAAATTCTGACAAACCTTACATATTCCCATCAACTCATCATAAGCTTCATTAAAATCGGTAATCATACCACTAGAGGTAACCGTTTTACTTCCTTTTAATGCTTCTTGTACAGCTTTGGAAGCAGGTAAAGATGCAGCCAATGCCTTAATAGTAGTAATATTGGCAAGATTTCCTCCTGCAGTTACAATTTCTGTTTGCAATGCTGGAACCATGTTAGTTTTAAATCTTTCCAATAAATCAATTAGAAAACTTTGACTACCATCTGTAGCCTTTTTAAAAAACAAATTAAAACCTAAAGTAGTCTTAATTTCATCTAATCTAGTTTTGTTACCAGAAAGAAGTATTTTATGCAAAATGGAAACTTTTTCTAACATTAAAAACCTTTAAAATTTCTTTTTATTTGAATAAAGAAAAAGATTTTATTAAAAAGTTTTCAAAAAAGAATTCTCATACATTATATATTTATGTGCTCTTAAAAAATAAATTGGAGAAAATATACTATATTTCGAAAAGCCGAGTTAATAAAAGGGAAGAGATAATTCGGCTTATTAAAAAATATTATAACAAAATGTAAAAAAGTTGTAACGTTTTGACAAAAATCTTGTCTTAATATTGCAGAACATATTAACACATATTTAACGTATCGTTTAATATTAATTAACCTAGTTGATTTATAACTATATTAACTTTGCAAATTAAAAAAAGAAACAAAAATATTTTACTAAAAAACATTCATTTTAATAAAATAAAAACATTAATAACACAAACTACTAAACTATTAATACAACTTAACAACTAAATACATAAAAAACATAAGTATGTTATCAAAAAAAGTACCCCTTTATTTCTCCTTCTTTTCAATGCTAATTGGTGCAGCATTGGTATTTGTAATCTTTTATGCATTGTCAAAAAATCCTTCAAAAGCGAAAGGCGCATTAGCAACAAATATAATAGAACAATCAACAAGCTGCGATTTTAGTGTAGTAAGGCTTAGTGGATTCCATTTTGTAAAGCCATTATTGTACACCGACCAAGGCTGCGAAGCTCCAAGGTTTGCATCCTTGAAATCGGAAATAGCCAATCTTACCGAAACTTTGAAAAGCAATGGAGCAGTGAGTACCCTTTCAGTATATTTAAGAGTATTCAAACAAGGCGAATGGATGGCTTACAAGCCTGAAGAAGTGTACAAACCAGGCTCGTTGCTAAAAGTACCTGTGCTGATAACCTTTCTCAGAATGGCAGAAGTAAATCCTGCAATAATGAACAAACAAGTAGTATTTGAAGGCCATAATTCAAAGCTACCTCAACAACAAATAACGACTGAAACCCTAAAAGCAGGCAGAAAATACTCGATGAAAGAACTGATATACTTTATGATTGTGCATTCGGATAATGATGCTACTGCTCTGCTCGAATCGCAGATAACGAACCAAGAATTTCAGAAAACGTTTGTGGACCTTGGCTTAACTTCCCAAAATAAAGACGAAAAAGGAGCTTACTTGATAAGTGCAAAGGACTATTCGGTGTTCTTAAAGGTGCTTTACAATGCTTCTTATTTAAATATTAAAGATTCGGAATACGCTACCTCCTTGCTTGGCGAAACTAATTATAACGAAGCACTGGCTAAGGGATTGCCTGCTAAGACACAGGTGGCGCATAAGTTTGGAGAGTCAGGAAATTTGAAGGAACATCAGTTGCACGATGCAGGGATTATTTATGTTAACGATATGCCTTACATACTTACTATAATGACTAAAGGTGCTGATTTAAAGAAGCTGTCGGATGCAATTGCACAGGTTTCGAAATTGGTGTATACTAGTTTAACAAGTAATTAAGGTTTAATAATATTATTTTATCTGTTAAAGATAAGATAGGTTTTTTCGGGTTTTAATTTTGTTTTGTGAGAGACGTTGCGACAACGTCTCTTTTTTTTATGTTTTATTTGGTAGCAAAGAAGAAAAAGAAAAAAGCAGCAGCCCATTTCTTATCAACATTAGGCACATAACCTAAAGTTTGATAGTTCTCGTTTTGAACTTTGCCATCCTTATTAACGTAGCCAATGGTACGATAATTGCCATCCTGCACCCGCCCATCCTCGTTGATGTAGCCGATTGTTTGATAGTTTCCATTTTGTATTTTCCCATCCTTATTAATGTAGCCTATAGTACGATAGTTGCCGTCTTGCACCCGTCCATCCGCATTTATATAGCCAATAGTTTGGTAGTTTCCATTCTGCACTTTGCCGTCGGTGGCAATGTATCCTACAGTTTGGTAATTCCCATTCTGAATTTTATTTTGTGAAAAAGCTGTGGCAAATAAGAATAAAAGAAGAAAGAAAAAGAGTATTTTTTTCATAAGAATGATGTTAAAAATAGGGATAAAAAAATAGCCCTTCGTGTTACTGAAGAGCTATTTCATATAGATTTAAACTGTCATAATGTCTTTTTCTTTTATGGCAAGGATCTTGTCGATCTTGTCAGAAGAAAGGTTGGTAGCATCTTGGATTTCTTTTTCCAGCACCTTTACTTCGTCTTCTGGAATACCATCTTTTTCTAACTTTTTAGCTGTTTCCATTGCAATTCTTCTGATATTTCTAACAGATACCTTTGCAACTTCGGCTTCAGCTTTGGCACGTTTTACCATTTCTTTTCTTCTTTCTTCAGACAAAGGAGGAATATTTATTCTTAATATTTCGCCATTGTTCTGAGGTGAAAGTCCTAGATTGGAGTTGATGATTGCCTTTTCCAATATCTGCAACAACTTCTTTTCGTAAGGCTGCACAGTTATCTGACGAGGATCAGGCGTATTTATATTAGCAACCTGATCAATTGGTGTCATCGTACCGTAGTAATCTATTCTAACACCATCCAACATTGATGGATCAGCCTTTCCGGCTCTAATCTTATGAAGCTCTTTTTCTAAGTGATCAGAGGCATGTTGCATACCTTCTTTAGCTTCGTCTAAACAAAATTGTGATTTATCGTTCATAATTCTTTACAATTAAAAAGTCTTTTGCAAAAGTAATATTATTTCTTGTTAATTCTTAACTAAAGTTCCTATTTTTTCTCCATTTATTAATTTAATAAGGTTAGCATCCTTATTCATGTCGAAAACAATTATAGGCATGTTGTTCTCTTTACATAATGTAAATGCAGTCATGTCCATTATGTTTAGATTTTTTTCGTACACTTCGTCAAAGCTTATCTCTTCGTATTTCACTGCATTTTTATCCTTTTCAGGATCGGCAGTATATACTCCATCAACTCTTGTACCTTTTAGCAAAACATCAGCTTGTATTTCTACAGCTCTTAAAGCAGAAGCCGAATCAGTAGTGAAGAATGGATTGCCGGTACCTGCGCTAATGATTACTACATGACCTTCTTCCAAAAGTTCAACAGCTTTCGAGCGACTCATCGATTCACAAATAGGATCGATTACTATACCCGAAAGTAGTGTAGTTTTCATACCATGGTTTTTTAATTCCTGTTGCAAAGCCATGCTGTTGATAACCGTTGCAAGCATCCCCATATAATCGCCTTGCACTCGGTCCATACCTTTGGCTGCACCCTGAAGACCTCTAAAGATGTTGCCTCCTCCGATAACTATAGCCACCTGAACCTTAGCGTCAACTATGGCTTTAATTTCTTTAGCATACTTGCTTAGCATCATCGGATCAATGCCATATTGCTGGTCGCCCATCAGCGATTCGCCACTTAGTTTTAATAATACCCTTTTGTATTTATTCATATGTATTGTGTTTACAAAATCTTCGACAAATTTACATATTAATTATTAATAAAAGCAAGAAATATAAGGATATTTATCTATTTTCTTATTAAAATAATTGTATATGCTATACAATCAATATAAGTATGGCAATTGTTAAATAAAACAATATTAATAATTATTTATATCAAATAACATCATAATACATTTTTTTATATTATCTTTGTAGTTGTAAAATGCCTTGCAAATTAGGGTTGTTTTACAAAATCAAATTATTTACACCATAACATGAATTGGAATCTTAATTATATTATGCCAATCCATATTATTACTGCAATCATTTGTTTTGTAATAATATTTTTGGTTTATAAAATGAAAGATACTCCTGGTAGGATGTCTTTTATATTAATGTTGATTTTAGCTGCCGAGTGGGCTTTATCATTAGCTTTTGAAGCGACGGCACCCACTATGCATTTAAAAATATTCTTTTCAAAGTGCGAGTATATCGGCAATATGTTTGTTGCAGTGTTTTATTTGCAATTTACAGTCGCCTACACTGGTAAACTCTCCAAAGTCTTCAGCAAATACTTTTATGTCTTCTTTATTATACCAATAATAACACTCATTTTAGCCTTCACCAACGAATATCACAACATCCTCTGGACAGGTTTTGAGTGGAG
>CAYRBL010000137.1:1981-8511 GCA_964422385.1 uncultured Bacteroides sp. | reverse complement strand
TTTTTAGAAACTATAAAATAATTTGAGTGAAACCATAATGCAAATATATAAAAAAGAATAGTATGAAATTATAAAAAAAGTAATTTATTATTGTAATTTCACCTTAACTTATATTCAATTTCCTTTATTTATTAATAAACATACAATATCTTTTCGTTGTTAATAAGTAAATATTAAAAATATTAAACCGTTAACTTGTTTAACCTTACCGTTAACTGATTTGTTTTGCATATTTGTTAAAAAAATATTATTTTTGCATTTTGTAAGTGTTAATTTTTTATAACTTTGCAGTCTAATAAATTTATAA
Source organism: uncultured Bacteroides sp. (assembly GCA_964422385.1). Classification (GTDB taxonomy): domain Bacteria; phylum Bacteroidota; class Bacteroidia; order Bacteroidales; family JACABE01; genus JBAXLO01. The sequence continues at coordinate 8,204 of CAYRBL010000137.1, read as the reverse complement.
TTTGCATAGCTTTTTTTAAAATAATAATATTGAATAAAAATAAAAAACAAATTTGAATATCAATTAATTAATAATATATTAAGATGAAAAAATTTAAACATTTTTTTGGTTTATCAACTTTAGTTCTATTAGCGTGTGTCGTTTTAATTACTCTTAACGGAAGTAATACCTGTAAAAAGTATAAGCCTAGGGTTGCTACAACTAGCCAAATAACCAGAGGTATTCAAGGTGCCATTGAATATATGGCCAAAATTCAAGGTGATTTTTTTACTGGAAAAATCAATATGGCTGATGTTATTTTAGCAAGAACTATTGCTGATAATAATGTTAAATATAAAACTGGCAATGCAAATGATTTAGATTGGAAAGAACTTGGCCCAGATAACGTAGGTGGTAGAGTTCGTGCTATTTTATTTGATAACCGTGATGCTACTCATAGTACTATGTACGTAGGTGGTGTTGGTGGAGGTTTGTGGAAATCTCTTAATGCTGGCGAAACTTGGTTTCAAGTAGCAGCAGTTAATCAAAACTTAGCTATTTCAAGTATTGCTCAGGGTAGTGATGGAACAATATTTGTTGGAACTGGTGAAGGTTTAGCAGGTGCAACTGGTACAAACCAAAATACCGGACAAATTGGTTCTGGTATTTATAGCTGTACTTCTGGAGATAATTTCCAACTTTTAGCTTCAACAGCTCCTGCTGTTAATAACGATAATGATGCAAAAGCTCAGGTTAACCGTTTAGCTTGTAATCCTAAGAATGGGTATGTATACGCTTCTTGTGGTTCTAGTTTGAGATTTTCTTCTGATAATGGTTTAACCTGGAGAAATGCAAAACAAAAAATTAGTGCAGGTGTTTTCTTGGAATTACAAGGTAGAAGTCCAGATGTAAAAATTGCAAATGATGGTACTATTTTAGCAGTAGTAGCTAATAAATGTTATTTATCTCAAGATTCAATTTTCACAGAAGTTACACCTAAAGAAAATGGAACTTATATAACTGGTATTGGTAGAATAGAAGTTGCCATTGCTCCTTCAAATACTAATTATTTATATGCCGTTGTTGCTAATGGTGGAGGTGCTTTAAAAAATATTTACCGTTCTGCTGACAAAGGTGCTACCTGGACTATAATTGCTCCTGGTGGTAGCTCTACTTTCCCTTTGTTTGGTTCAAACAATCAAGGATGGTATGACAATGTTATAGCTGTGTTCCCAAACAATCCTAAGAAATTTATTGTTGGTGGTACTGATATGTGGTTAGGCGAAGAGTTTACTCCAGGTGCTTATTATGGTTTTACTCAAATTACAAATCAAAGTGCTCCAGTTAATGATTTAAGTTATGCACATGCTGATCATCATGTATATGTTTTCCATCCAACAAATCCTAATGTTTTCTATTGTGGAACTGATGGTGGTATTCAGAAAAGTGCTGATGGTGGTATGACTTTTCATACATTAAACAGAAACTTAAACATTACTCAATTCTATGGTTTAGCTATTGGTCATGACGGTTCTGTTTTGGGAGGTACTCAAGATAACAGTAATCCTTATATTGATAGAGGTGTTGTTTCTCCATATCCTCAAAAAGCTCAGATTTTATGGGGTGGTGATGGCGGTTGGGCTGCAATGTCTCAGCTAACGACTATTTATCCTTTACGTGAAAAGATTTTATTCGTTACTTCTCAAAATGCAGGCGTTGGTCGTACTTATGACAATGGTACTTCTTGGGAAGGTAAAACTGATTTCTTCAATGGTACAATGAATAATTCAGGAGCTTCTTTTGTAACTCCTATGTTAATGTGGCAAACTGTTAATAATACTTTAATAAAAGATTCAGTTACATTCACAGCTCTAGATTCTAATTTCTTAGTTGGCGAAACAGTTCAAATAAAAAGTAAACAAATAAATTATCCTTTTAACTATACTTTAACTGCTCCTTTAGATTCAGGAAAATCAATAAAAGTATTAGACAAAATCCAATCTCATTACTTCATCGGTCTTACTGATGGTATTTGGATGACTGATCAACCTCTTAATTTTACCAAAAAACCAAGATGGTTTCAATTATCTCAATCTTCAGGTACTTGTATGAACATGGCTTATTCTAATGATGGCGACTGTTTGTTTGCAGGTGTTACTAGTGGTTTCGGTTCTAAACTGATAAGAATAAAAAACATCAATGCAGGTTACGATTCAGTTACCTGGAATATTAATCTTCCAACATGCGTTTTGGATACCATGCCTATCAAATATTTTAGTGGTCGTACAATTACTTCTATTGCTGTTGATCCTAAAAATGCTAACAATATTATTGTAACTTTAGGTAATTATGGTAATTCTGATTACGTTTACGCTAGTAATAATGCTTTAAGTGCTAATCCAACTTTCACTAACGTTACTGGTAATGGACTTCCAAATGCTCCTGTATACTCAGCTTTAGTTGAGATGAACTATAATAATGTTGTGTTATTGGGTACTGAGTTTGGTGTATATTCTACAACTTCTTTCAACTTCGCTTCTTTAAGTGGAGCAGTTACCTGGGGAGCTGATAACAAGAATATGAATAGAGTTCCAGTGTTCCAAATTCGTCAACAGACTATGAATTTTCCTCAACAGACAACTGTTACTTTTGATAATGGTGCTCCATTATCAATTATTTTCCCTGGAACTAAAAATTATGGCGATATTTATATCTCAACTCACGGTCGTGGTTTCTGGGAAGCTCAAAATTTCCATGGCGGATCTAATGATATTCCTGCTATTGCTGCAAAACCTAAAACTAATCTTGATGTAAATGTATTCCCTAATCCTGTAATGTCAGGTAACAATACAAACGTTAAAATTAATACAAATTCTAAAGAAAATGTTACTATTAATGTTTATGATATTAAGGGTACAATTGTTAAATCCATGAATTTAGGGAAAATTACTACAGCTAATTATATTGCAACTATTGATTGTAGAGGATTAAATAGAGGTACATATTTTGTTCAGGTGATTTCAGGTACTCAAAAAGCTTCTTCAAAAATTATTGTAATGTAAAATACAAATATCAATATACTTTAATAAAAAAAGACCATTGAAAAATGGTCTTTTTTTTTGGATATAAGTTCTAAAATAGATGCGTTTTTTTCTTATTCTTTCAGCAATGCTTTCACGGGTTCCAATCCAAAGTAGTTGCCTTCCTGTATCGCTTTCAATACTGCGCCTCCACCTGTAAATATGTAGTATTTCGGATCGTCTAAAGCTACGATGTATAATCCAGGCAACAATCTTTTTAATTCTTGCATAGTGTCGCCTCCTCCGTATAATTTTACAGCTTCTACGTTCGTATCAATGAGTTGATCTAATGCTATGGTGCCTTCGTTGAAGTAGGGCGTATATCCCATTACAGCGTTTACAAATATTGTTTTAGCTTTTAAAAATACTTCTTTTACAGATGCAACTTCAAATGATTTCGCTGCAATATCTAATACATAATTTAATTTTGTTCCGACTTTCAAATCATTTATATTATGAATACGATACTGCCCTTCAACTTTCCCTTCCATTATATCCGATTCGATAATAAAAGGTAATTCTATCAATTTATTTGGAAAATCTTTTGCAAATTCAACAAATTTACGCGCATTTTCCATATCGTCCGGTTCTATACCTTTTATTTCTATACCATATTTTGCACATAAATACGCATTATAAATTACGCCACCCAGCACCAGATAATCCGATGTCTTTAAAAGTGTAAATAAGGAATCAATTTTTGTATCGAACTTAGAACCTGCCACCACAGATAGGAGAGGAAGTATTGGTTTGTAAATCCTATCCAGATTTTCAAGCTCTTTTTGCATTAAAAAACCTGTAAAAGATGGTAAATATTTTGTAATAGCTACTGTGGAAGCATGCGCTTGCCACGAACCGAACGCATCATTTACATAAATATCGGCCAAACCTGCTAATTGATCAGCAAATCTTTCTGCTTCTTCCCCTTTAGCTTCTTCGCCAGCAAACCAACGAGTATTTGGCAAATAAATACCGTCTATTTTGCCCTCTTTTAGTTCTTTTATGCTGTGATTTATCGAAGTTTCTATCCCAATATAGCCTTTGTTGTCGTACTGATGAAACTCGGGAGTGCTAAAATTTATATGTAATTTAGTTTTTAAATATTCAACAATTGGTTGAACCGAGCTGTTGGCATCTATTTTTATTTCGCCTGTTTTTTTATCTTTTGGGCGACCAACGTGCGTCATTAAAATGATTTTTCCACCCTTTGCATTTATGTAATAAAGCGTACCGATGGTGGCGTCAATTCTATATGGATCGTGGATAATTCCTTTTTTAACTACATTATGGTCAACGCGTACCAGCACAATCTTATCTTTAAGATCGGCATCCTGTAATAAAGGTAAATTTAATAGCTGTGTCATGGTTTTATGTATTTATATTATGAATTTTTAAATTAAAATATATGTTTATTAAACTCATTTAAATCGAATTTATTTTATTTAATATAGTATAATAATAAAAATACCTAACCCTATTTTCATAAAGTTAGGTACATCTTTCAAAAATTACAATTTAAAAATATTAATCATACCTAATTAATATGTTTAAATACTAAAATCTTGTTATACTACTGGTGGAACAGGTGGTGCAGGGGGAGTTGGACCTCCTTCTTCACCAGGATATAATAAAAATGAATGATACATTGCATAATTATCAAAATATAATATTTTCGAGCAATCGCTTATTTGTGACATCGTACCCCATACTACATTACTTTTCGAAACTCTTTCTTGTGTAATTGGTGACCTCTTTTTCTTTTCAGAAAAAAGTAATTTATTCTCATTTTTGATACTAGTACTTACAGCATCTATATCTGTAATATCAGTTGCAGTTAATCCTTTTGCTAAAAGTAAAGCTTTTATTGCAGGTTCATTTGCCAAATCGTGTGCTTGATCCAATAGAATTGGAAATAATGTATGCACTCTACTATATTCTTCATATTCAGGTAAACCAAATCTGTTAATCATAGTAGGATTATCAGGATATGTAAAACGAGCGATTGTTATTAAATTCATGTATTTTGCTTTTCCAACAGCAATAAATCCAGCCATAACAGAAGCATCATCCGAAATTTCTTCAACTATTTCTCTATCGTTCATCACTGCGTTTGCTGCATCAATATCACTTTGAAATTTTAAAAGATATGCAGCGTCTATAAAAGGATATTTAGCAGTAAAAAAAGCTAAATTTTCTGCTAATAAATCATGAAACCCTTGCGACTGCTCCAACATTATTCTGTCAGCCTTTATGTAATTTCTTTTTAATTCTTTTGGTCTTTTCATATTATTTTGTTTAAAATTTGATAAATATTAATTATTTTGTAAAAGTACTACTTATTTACATATAAAACAAAATATAAAAGTTTGATATAAAAATATAATCAGATATTTATATTTGTTTTGTGCAACATTTTGAAGATATATTTTAATAATATCATATTTTTATTATCACAACAGAATTAGGATTCGATGTTTAACAAATGTAAGTTTAAACAAAACATAATTTATTGTGTACTTAAAGTCACAAATTAAGAGGTAAAAGAAATAAATTATTTAAACATAAAAAATGTTAAAATGCTTATTGGGCTCTTTTTTAAGATAGTTTTCTTATTTTTAATGATGATAATAATATTATTTTTAATTTTAAGATGATAAGTAACACTTATTGATTTTGAAATTATGATTGAAAAACGACATCATACAAGCAAACCTAATGCAATATAATTTAGTTTAGTTCAAAATGTATGCATCTAATCAAATTGTCTCGTTTTGCTCTTTAAATGATGTCGTTTTAATAAATATTATTTAATTCCTTTTTTTTTAAGTAAATATTGTTGATTTATTAAGTTAATGAATAATTTTAGTTAAAACAACATGATATTTAGTTTTCCTCTTTGTCTAAATTAATTTCTTTATTGTCTAAATGAATTTCTTCATTGTCTAAATAAATATATTTATTAATTAAATATCTTTCTTAAGTAACTTAATAGAATTTTTGTGTGACTAATTAGATTTCTTCAGTGTCTAAATAGATTTCTTTAGTGTCTAAGTATATTTCTTCAGTGTCTAAGTATATTTTATGAAGTTTTTGACCTATTTTTTCCTGTTTTTTACTTATTTTAACATAATATGCAATAATCATATTAAAATAAAAATAATTAC
>CAYRBL010000137.1:0-1881 GCA_964422385.1 uncultured Bacteroides sp. | reverse complement strand
TAATTCGTAATTATTAATTCGTAATTGAATAAAAAAAAGCCCCTATCGAAAAACGATAGAGGCTTTTAAACAATATAATAGTAAAACCTTATTTTGCGTAACTTACGGCTCTGGTTTCCCTTATGACGGTAATCTTAACCTGTCCTGGGTACGTCATTTCCGTTTGTATTTTGTGCGAAAGATCATAAGATAACTGATTAGCTTCAGCATCCGAAATCTTTTCGGCAGCCACCAACACCCTAAGTTCTCTACCTGCCTGAATAGCATAAGTTTTGAGAACACCAGGATAGGAGAGGGCCAACTCTTCCAAATTCTTCAATCGACGGATATATGCTTCCACCACCTCGCGACGAGCGCCTGGACGAGCACCACTTATGGCGTCGCAAACCTGAACAATCGGCGATATCAAATTATCCATTTCCACTTCATCGTGATGCGAGCCGATAGCATTACACACTTCTGGACGTTCTTTAAACTTTTCGGCAAGCTTCATACCTAATATTGCATGTGGCAAATCTGGTTCGCTATCTGGCACTTTCCCAATATCGTGTAACAAACCAGCACGTTTAGCCAATTTAGTATTTAGTCCAAGTTCAGCAGCCATTGTTGCGCACAAATTAGCAGTTTCGCGCGAATGCTGTAATAAATTTTGTCCATAAGAAGATCTGTATTTCATACGACCAACCATGCGGATGAGTTCGTGATGTAAATTTAGGATGCCCAAATCTATGGTAGTTCTCTTACCAATTTCTACGATTTCCATCTCTATTTGTTTCTTAGTCTTTGCTACAACCTCCTCGATACGTGCAGGGTGTATACGACCATCCTGAACTAAGCGATGCAACGACATACGTGCAATTTCTCTTCTCACAGGATCGAAACCCGATAAAATGATAGCGTCGGGCGAATCGTCAACAATAATTTCAACTCCCGTAAGAGCTTCTAATGTACGAATATTTCTTCCTTCGCGTCCTATAATTCTTCCTTTTACTTCTTCGTTTTCTAAGTTGAATACCGAAACAGTATTTTCTACAGCAACTTCAACTGCTGTGCGTTGAATACTTTCGATTACGATTTTTTTAGCTTCGTTGGTAGCAGTCACTTTCGCTTCTTCCACTACATCACGAATCATATTCATTGCATCATTTTTAGCATCCTCTTTCAAAGCATCCATCAACTGTTGCTTAGCTTCAGAAGCTGATAAACCAGCAATATGTTCAAGTTTTTCTACTTGTTGTTTGTGTGCTTTTTCTAAATCAAGTTGTTTTTTATTAATAATCTCTAATTGATTATTAAGATTTTCTCTAATTGCAGTAACCTCGTTTTGTTTTCTTTGATTTTCTTCGAGTTTCTGATTAAGAGTAGTTTCCTTTTGTTTTATCCTATTTTCGTTCTTGAGAATATTATTGTTCTTTTCTTGAACAATTTTCTCGTGTTCATCTTTAAGTTGCAAATACTTTTCTTTAGCCTGCAACATTTTTTCTTTTTTTATCATCTCCGCTTTTTCTTCCGCCTCTTTTATAATGAGGATGCTCTTTTTGTCAGCATATTTCCTAAGAACCGTTGCTGTTAGAACCCCTCCCAAAAGTAAAGCAAAAAAAGCAATGATAACGTAAATTAAAATAACCATTCTTTTTATGTTTATTTGTTAGTAAATATAATGAGAAATACCAAAAATAAGAAACCCGCAATCAATTCGGTTGAGTTAAAGTAAACTCCATAAAGTAATTTATAGAGATGCCGGTAACTGCGAACGTCCACTGCCATACTGCGTATGATTCCACCGAAGTGGATGAGGCCTGCTCTGGATTACCTAAGCTCTTTGCTCTAAGTTTTGTAATGTTGAGTTTACAAACTGTAAATGAATAATTGCGGGTATAT
>CAYRBL010000136.1:1686-8557 GCA_964422385.1 uncultured Bacteroides sp. | reverse complement strand
AATTTCGAAACACAGGCAGTAGCTGCCGGAGATTTGGGTGGAATAGATGTTTCGAGAAACCGATTGGTAATAACTATCGGCTTAAATACGATAACATATAATCCAAAAGCGGTAGCTATTATTTTTGCTGCCGGAGAAGCTAAAGGCAATGTAGTTGCTGATGCTTTGCAAAATAAACCTGATGTTTTATACCCTGCCACAGCCCTGCAAAAACTTCCGAATGCAAGATTTTATTTAACAAAAGGAGCAGCCTACCGATTGAATGATACGATCAATAATTATTATGCTGAAGGAGCTTGGACACATGCAAAATCGGAGCATGTAATCATAGGTTTGTGTAAGAAGTTAAATAAATTTGGAAGCAGAATTACTGAAGAAGATTTGCGCGAGGATAAGTTTTGCAACCATATTCCAAATATATCAAATAAAACTGTAGAGTCGGTTATTGAATCGATAGAACTTAAATTGGAGAAGGGATGTAAGAGCGAAACAGGGCAGACATTTTTGCATACAGGTCCACATCACGACGACATTATGCTTGGAATAATGCCGCATGTAAACCGTCAGTTGAGGTCAGCTACTAATAACTCTCATTTTGCTGTGATGACTTCAGGTTTTACTGCTGTTACTAATTCTTTTGTGATAGATTTGTTAACGGATACACTTAATTTTATTAAAGAAGGCAAAATAGAAATGTTGACATATCCTGACTTTTTTACCTTAGGTTTTAATATAAAAAGAGACAAAGATGTGTATCATTACTTAGGAAAAGTGGCTTCAGGAGATTCGAAAGAAAGGAGAAGAGGCATGTGCCATAGGGTAGTTAGAGATGTTGTGGATATTTGGAAAATAAAAGACGTTGAAGAGTTAAAACTTAAAATAAAAACCACCATTTCTGATTTAAAGAATAGTTATGATGGTGAAAAAAATTCTCCAGAAGTTCAGAAGTTAAAAGGTATGATTCGGGAGTTTGAAGAGGAGCTGGTTTGGGCGCATTTTGGAGTTCAGTTAAACAATGTGCATCACCTAAGATTGGGCTTTTATACTGGAGATATTTTTACAGAATTACCCGAACGAAAAAGGGATGTGCAGCCAATTTTAAAACTTATTGAAGAAACCAATCCAACAGTAATTAGTTTGGCTTTAGATCCTGAAGGAAGTGGACCTGATACCCATTACAAAGTTTTGCAAGCAATAGCAGAAGCAATAAGACTGTTGAAAACCAAAAAAGATTTGTCGAATCTTAGAGTTTGGGGATATCGTAATGTATGGTACAAATTTCATCCTTCGGAAGTCAATGTTATTGTTCCTGTTTCATTAAATGCATTGGCATTGCTCAATCAATCTTTCGAACATTGTTATTTAAGCCAGGCAAATGCTTCGTTTCCGAGTTATCAATATGATGGGAAGTTTAGTGAGTTGACGCAGAAAGTTTGGGTAGAACAATTAAAAGAGATACAATTATTATTAGGGAAAGATTATTTTTATCAAAACAAAAGTCCATTAATACGAGCAACGCATGGTTTAATTTATTTAAAAGAAATGGATGTTGAAGAATTTCTGGATATGGCAATCGAACTTGAGAAATCAATGGAAGGGGTTGTGGAAAATCAATAATAATTATCTTATAAAACTTCTTCTTTTTCGCGTTTTAGATCTAGCATTTCGTCGTTAAAGACTTCGAATTCGGGTTTAAGTTTTGTCATTATAGTATTGATCATTGAAATTCGAGGTTCGATATTATTATCCGAAGATTGAATAATATCTAAGGCAAGGTATTCAATTTCTCTTGCGTGCATAGCAGGTTCCACAAAATTTACAGAGAAACAACTTATAGTTCCATTCAAGCTCGAACTATAAACTGCAATAGACGAAAAGTCCTTCTGGCTAATTACTTCCTCTAATTTATTGAATAAATTATAAGATCCTTCTTTAAAATACATATCAATAATCTCGCGCTGGAATTCTATTCCATGATCATTATAAAAGGTATTAAACCTGTTTTTGTCGATATAAATTCCCATGTTATTATTCTTTTTGCGAAAGTTTATTTAATTATAAAGTACAAATGTACTACTATTTTTTTAATTGAGACTATTATTATTTAAAATTAACATTAAATTTAACATTAGAACTAACATTAAGTTTCTATTGTTGCTTAAAAATACTCTTTTGCTATTTCCCAAATAACAATACCCGCACTCACCGCAATATTTAAAGAATGTTTCGTCCCGAACTGCGGAATTTCGATACTGCCATCTACAAGAGGCATTACTTCTTCCGAAACACCATCTACTTCGTTGCCGAAAATAAAAGCAGTTTTATCATTAATATTAAGTTTAAAATCTATCAAATTTATACTATTTTCTACTTGTTCTATCGCATAAATTTTATAATTATCTTTCCTTAAGTATTCAATTGCATCTAAAGTTGTATCGAAATATTTCCATTCAACAGATTCTGTAGCACCTAATGCAGTTTTATGTATTTCACGGTTAGGAGGCGTTGCAGTAATGCCGCACAACAATATTTTATCCATCCTGAATGCATCAGAAGTGCGAAAAACCGAACCAATATTGTGCTGGCTTCTGATATTATCCAGAATTATAACAACAGGAAGTTTGTCGGCCTTCTTAAAATCTTCAACACTTAGTCTGTTTAGTTCGCTATTTGGTATCTTTCGCATACTTTTTATTGATTAATATTTTGCAAAATTAATAAGTTATTGCTCATATTATATATTTATAACAATAAATTAACCCTAATATTTAAAAGGAATGTTTATTTTTGCATAAATATTTTTAAATATATGATAGATTTTATAAGCAGAATCATACTAAAACTGATGGGATGGAAAGTTGTAGGAACATTTCCAAAAGACATTAAGAAATGTATTCTTGTAGCTGCTCCTCATACCAGTATGTGGGATTTTATCCTCGGTCGTTTGGCTTTTTATAGATTTGGCATCAAAGTAAAATTCCTTATTAAAAAAGAACTTTTCGCATTTCCATTTGGAGGTTTATTAAAGGCTTTGGGAGGCATTCCTGTGGATAGAGGCACTAAAAATAATACTGTGGAATATGTTTCGGCTTTATTTAAGAAATCTGAGAAACTTATTATCGTAATCACTCCCGAAGGTACCCGTAAATATAATTCGCATTGGAAAAAAGGATTTTATTATATTGCCCAACGTGCTGGTGTTCCTATAGTGTTAGCTTTTGTTGATTATGCTAAAAAAGAAGGTGGCGTTGGAAAAGTATTGCATACAACAGGTAATTTTGAAGAAGATTTTAAAGTAATTCAGGATTTTTATAGAGGAGTTAATGCTAAATATCCAGAAAAATTTAACCTGAGTGAGATGTATCAGGATAATTCAAAAGATATTTTATAAGTATTTTATAGTAATTTATAAATACAATAAAATATCTTTTAAATTAAAAAACTGTTTTAATAGTGACCCCGGGGGGACTCAAACCCCCGACCTCAAGAACCGGAATCTTGCGTTCTATTCAACTAAACTACGGAGCCAATTTTTCAGCAAAGATATACATTCTTTTGCTATCAGAGTTCATTAAAAATAAAAAAAAATAAGGATATTAGCTCTAATATTTGCAAAAGCTTAAAGGTAAATCATACAATAAAAAACAAAATATTTAGTTTTATTATATTAAAGTTTTGTAATATTGCATCACAATCTCAATTATATTTTATGAAGTTTTTCAGGATAATTCTTATCAATATTTTTCTTAGTCTTGTAATAATTCCTTCATTTGGGCAGGGAACTCCTATTGGCGCCTGGCGCGATCACCTTCCATATAATAAAGTTATAGCGGTAGCCGAAGCTGAGAATAGAATTTATGCGGCAACTCCTTATTGTCTTTTTTATTTCGATAAAAACGAATATAGTGTACATCGTTTGAATAAAGTTAATGGTTTGTCGGATGTTAGGATTAGTGCAATTCATTATAATCAACAAAACAAAACCCTTGTTATTGCTTACGAAAATACCAACATAGATCTTTTAAAAAACGATAATATTCTTAATATTCCTGACATAAAATTAAAATCAATGCCGGGGAAAAAGACTATTAATAATATTACATCAACGGGAAATACTGTTTATCTTGCCTGTAGTTTTGGAATTGTAAATCTTAATATTTCTAAAAATGAAATTAAGGATACCTATATTATTGGTCCAAATGGGGGGCGTATCGAGGTTAATAATATTGCGATAAACAATAATAAAATATATGCAGCGTCTGTTTCAGGGATTTTTTATGCCGACATTAATAGTCCGTTTTTAGCAAATTATTCTTATTGGAATTTGCTTACAACTTTACAAAATCCAAACGCAAATTATAAAAATATAGGCTTTCTAAAAAATAAACTTATCGTCTGTAAAGATAGAGGAACCAGCCTGAATGATACTTTGTTTGTATTTGATAATAATGTTTGGAATTCTTTTGACACAAGCAGGATTAAAAATATACATATTAATTATGATAATTTAATTGTTACCTATGATGCATTTATAAATGTATATAATGATTCTTTAAAGACTAAATATTTAATATATATCCCTAATCAGACTGAAATTTATCCTTGGGATGCAGTGCTTGATAAAGATGGTTTTGTTTGGGTAGGCGACGAAAGATCTGGTTTATTTAAGACTTGGGGCTTGGGATTTTCTGGGGAAAATATAAAACCTAATGGCCCTTCTTCCAAAGATGCTTATTCGATGAAAGCAACTAAAAATGCCTTGTATGTGGTGCCGGGTGGCATTGATTTAGCTTCTTGGGGTAACGAATGGATGTTGGGAATTGTTAATATTTTTAAGGATGAAAACTGGTCGTCAATTGACCAATATAATAACTCAGGGCTTGATACAATTTCGGATTTAACAGATATAGCTGTCGATCCGTATGATGAAAATCACCTTTTTGCATCTTCGTGGCGAAATGGTGTTTTGGAATTTAATAATAATAAACTCGTCACACTTTATAATGAAAATAACAGCTCTTTGCAGCCTTTATATTTAAATGGGAACAGATTTAATGTGCGAACAGGGGGAGTTTGTTTCGACAAGGATGGCAATCTTTGGGTGACGAATTCAACGGTTCAAAATGCATTATCAATCCGTTTTACCAGCGGTACCTGGAAGAGTTTTAATGTGGGAGACATTGTTGATAACGATGTTTCTGCAATGATGAACGACAAAAACAATAATAAATGGATGCTTGTGAGAGGGAATAAAATTGCTGTATTTAATGCCGATGAAAACGGAATTCACAAGGCATATATTAATATAAATAGAGGAAACGACCTTGCCACAAACGAAATTAATTGTTTTAACGAGGATTTGGACGGTCAGATTTGGATAGGGACCGATAAAGGGATAAAAGTTATATATAATCCCGAAGAAGTTTTTAATACAGTTAATGGAAGCGAATCTACGGTAGCCCCCCAAACAATATTAGTTGAATATGGCGGTTATGCGCAGCATTTGCTCGAATTCGAGGCTATCACTTCGATTGCTATTGATGGTGCCAATAGAAAGTGGATAGGAACCTCAAAAGCTGGCGTCTTTTTGATGTCTTCGGATGGCACCACACAATTGTTGCATTTTACTACAGAAAATAGTCCATTGTTGTCGAATACTATTGTGAGTATTGCAATTTCGCCCAATACCGGCGAAGTTTTCTTTGGCACTCAAGATGGGATTGTTTCCTATAAAGGAACAGCAACTTTAGGCACCGAAAAAATCGAAAATCCTGTGTATGCATACCCAAATCCAGTGCGTCCTGAGTATAATGGTAAAATTGGTATTAAGGGTTTGACGAGAGATGCCAATGTTAAGATTACGGATGTTTATGGCAACTTAGTATTCAATTCTGTTGCGTATGGAGGACAAGCAGTGTGGGATGGAAAGAATTTTAGCGGACAAAGAGTAGCAACAGGTGTTTATAAAGTTTTTTGTACAAATGTGGACGGTACCGAAACTGTTGTTACCAAAATTCTTTTTGTTAATTAAAAAAGCATCCAAAATATTTTATTAAAAATAAAGTTTGAGGGACTAAATGTTTTAAAAATGGATTTTAAAAAAGAAACTTTAGACACTTCAAACTTTAATTTATATAAGTATTCAATTTCTCCCGATACTTTGTGTATAAGCCTCATTATTCTTGTGGCTTTTGTTTTGAGAGCATATAATTTCAATAATATTCCTTTTAATTCTGATGAATTGAGTGCGCTTTACCGTGCTCGTTTCACTACTTTTTCGGAGCTTATCAATAAGGGCGTTCTCATCGACGGGCATCCGGCAGGTGTGCAGGTTTTCCTTTATTATTGGATCAAAATTTTCGGAAATTCTGAGTTTGTAGTTAAGCTTCCGTTTATGATTGCGGGTTTGCTTTCGGTGTATTTAAGCTATAGCATCGCCAAAAAATGGTTCAATTCTACGGTTGGTTTAATCGTTTCGGCCTATGTTTCTACCTTGCAATTTCCAATTATGTTTAGTCAAATGGCTAGGCCGTATAGCAGTGGCTTATTTCTGGCTTTGCTTACAATTTATTTTTGGAATGCTTTTATATTTGATGATAATTCTAAAAAAAAGAATATAATTTATCTTATCGGCTTCATTATTTCTGGCGCTTTGAGTGCTTATAATCATCATTTCAATCTGCTTTTTCTTCTTATAATAAGTATTACGGGTTTGTTTTTTATTCATAAAAATAAATTGATACTATATATTAGTAGTGGTGTCGCTATTTTTGTGCTGTACATTCCGCATCTTTCTATCTTTTTTTACCAACTAAAAGTGGGAGGAGTAGGAGGGAAGGACGGTTGGTTGGGCGCTCCCGAATATAGCTTC
>CAYRBL010000136.1:0-1586 GCA_964422385.1 uncultured Bacteroides sp. | reverse complement strand
ACATTTACTTTAGTTGCGGAGCGAAAACAGTATCAGATTTTTTATCATCAGAGTTATCGGGAATGTGCCTTGCAAATAAAGGATATTTATACCGAAACTCACAAAAATATTCCAGTTTTGGTGAATGGTTATGGTGATTTTTTTATGGGGTATTATGAGAAAACATTTAAAACTAAATTTAATTGTACCCATTTTAATATCGACACAGTAAATGCGCTTAAATTTTCTACCCTTATAAAACAGCAGACTTCCGACGAACTTATTTTTGCTTCGCTTGTAAATACGCCCCCATATTACATCAATATTATTAAGGAAAAATATCCATATCTTATTAAAAAGGCAATGGGTTATGGCTATGAAATGTTTTATTTTTCTAAACAATTTATTAAAAATAAAAATAAAAAAAACATACAAATTAATAATCCTAAAATAATTTTATTGAGTAAAGAAGGAAAAGAAAACTTCAGAAAAAATAAGTTTACGATGGATGAAGATTACTTTTTTTATTTTAATAAAAATGTTGAATATGCTGCTGATTTTAGTCATAATATTTTTGATTTTATAGGAAACAAATATAATAATCTTCATATTTCTTTAGATTTTTATCAAAAAGATACTATCGCTAATCCTTTGTTGGTAATATGTACAGAAGATAAAGCAGGAAAGACGATAAATTGGCAGGGAGTGCCTTTTAATACTTTATTAACATCTGCCGATTCGCATCAAAAGCTATATTATGCTGTGCGTTTGGTTGATTTTAATTTGAAAGATAAAAATACAATACTCAAAGTTTTTATCTGGAATAAAAATAAAGAATCGTTCGAAGCTAGCGATATTACAATCTGGACGGAGGAGGGCAACCGCTATATTTATTCATTGTATTACGATTTTAAATAAGAGGGAGAATTTATGCTTTCGAAAACTAACGGAATTGTTTTACACCATATTAATTACACCGAGACCAGCGTAATTGCCAAAATATATACCGAGCAACACGGTTTGCAATCTTATTTGATACGTGGAATGCGTTCGGCTAAATCTAAGACAAAAATTAGCTTGTTGCAACATCTTTCTTTGGTGGAGGTGGTGGCATATCACAAACGAAATACGCAGGGAATCAAAAATGTAAAGGAAATTAAGAGTACTTATGTTTTTCAATCGATGCCTTATGATATTCGCAAAAGCACGATTGCTTTGTTTATAAACGAAATTATTTTTAAGTCGATAAAAGAGGAAGAAGCCAATCCGGCCTTATTTAATTTCTTGTATCACTCAATTCAGATATTGGACGTTGCGACTGAAAATAGTACAGATTTCCATCTGATGTTTATGCTTCAGTTTGCCAAATATCTTGGTTTTTTTCCTCAAAATAATTATTCAAATTACAATAATATTTTCAATATACAAGAAGGTACTTTTCAATCAGTAAAACCGATTCACGATAGTTATATTATGGAGCCTTTGAGTGGTTTTATTGATAAATTGATGAATACTTCTTTCGAAAACATAGCCGAAATAAAACTGCATCGTTCGCAGCGAAAGGAGCTTCTGGAAAAGCTTATTATTTATTATCGTTTGCATCTTAC
>CAYRBL010000135.1:0-8567 GCA_964422385.1 uncultured Bacteroides sp. | reverse complement strand
CATAACGCCATAAAAATAAAAAGTTTTTTGTAATGATATTAAATGTATATTTGCAGTTAAAAAGAAAAGTTATGAGTCTAAGCAAAAAGTATGTTTTCATTTATTTGCTACTACATACTCTATTTACATCTTTTGTTAGCATCTGGTATTGTACAGGAGATGTATATTTTGGATATGAACTAGGGGATATACCTATAATATTAACAATAATAATATTTTCATTATTGTCTTTATTCTTATTAATTTCTTATAAAAAGCTATCATTAGTAATAAAATATTTGTTTATCCTTACATCAATTATTTGTGATATTTTTGTAACATATTTAATTATTAATAGGTATTGGTAATAAATAATAAATGAAAAAAATGAAAAAGGTAGTCCGCTGCCCATAAAGCAATAAAAACAAAAAGCTTTTACTAATATTGGTTATTACATTTCTATAAAAGAAATCCTTTTTAGTATACATTTTATGTTATTCTTTTTTAAAAATATTCCTTTTGTTGAACAATAATGTTCGTAAAAACTTTATTTATTTTATCAGCATTATTTGATGATAAAAAACAAGAACATTCAAAAAACAAAAATAACAAAACAATGACAAAAGAACAACAAGATGAACTAATTTTAACCTTAAAAAATCGCTTTTTAAAATATATCGACCGCCATATAGATATTGATTGGGATATGGTGCAATATAAACTAGAAGCAAATCCTGAAAAACTATGGTCGCTTAACGAAATGGAAAAAACTGGTGGAGAACCCGACGTTGTAGCTTTCGACTTTGCAAATGACGAATATCTTTTTTACGATTGCTCAGCCGAAACTCCTAAAGAACGCAGAAGTATTTGCTACGATCGCGAAGCTTTAGAATCAAGAAAAGAACATAAGCCTGCTAATTGTGTGTTGGATATGGCTGCCCAGATGGGTGTGGAGCTTTTAACAGAAAAACAATATAGGGAATTGCAACAGCTAGGGAATTTTGATACCAAAACATCTAGTTGGGTAAAAACACCTGCCGATATTCGTAAACTAGGAGGTGCATTATTCTGCGATCGTAGATACAACCACGTATTTGTTTACCACAATGGAGCCGAATCCTATTATGCAGTAAGAGGTTTTCGAGCTTCGTTAAGGGTGTAATCTTTCAAGAAACCTGACAAAATGTCAGTGTTTTGTTAAATAATATGAAAAAATGTCAGTGTTTTTGATAATAATTAGTAATTTTACACACTAATTAATCAAAACATAAGTTTAATATTATTAAAACTAAAAGTAATTATAATGGAAAACCTGGCAATAAAACAAAGATTTAATATTATTGGGAATTCACCATTACTTAATCGCGCCATAGAGATTGCACAAACAGTGGCCGCTACCGATATCTCAGTGCTTATTACAGGCGAAAGTGGAGTAGGTAAAGAAGTTTTTCCTAAAATAATACATCAACTAAGCCCTCGCAAACACGGGCAATATATAGCTATAAATTGTGGAGCAATCCCCGAAGGCACGATAGATTCAGAACTATTTGGTCACGAAAAAGGATCTTTTACCGATGCCCACGAAGCACGCAAAGGTTATTTTGAAGTTGCCAATGGTGGCACAATCTTCCTTGATGAAGTCGCCGATCTTCCCCTATCTACACAGGTTCGATTGCTAAGGGTTCTCGAAACCGGAGAGTTTATAAAAGTGGGTTCATCTAAGGCAATAAAAACGAATGTTAGGATAGTTGCTGCTACAAATATTAATA
The DNA here is from genome assembly GCA_964422385.1 of uncultured Bacteroides sp. GTDB lineage: Bacteria > Bacteroidota > Bacteroidia > Bacteroidales > JACABE01 > JBAXLO01. The sequence goes on along the minus strand of CAYRBL010000135.1, from coordinate 6,819 downwards.
TACAAGAAGCCATTCAAAGGGGCACTTTCCGCGAAGATTTGTATTATCGATTAAGCGCTGTGCCTATTTATGTGCCGCCGCTAAGAGATAGAAAAGATGATATCGAACTTTTGTTTAAAAAGTTTGCGTATGATTTTGCTGAGAAATACAGGATGCCTTCGCTACAATTGCACGACGATGCCCGAAATTATTTAAAAGAATACCATTGGCACGGTAATGTAAGACAGCTTAAAAATGTAACAGAACAAATATCTATCATCGAAACCGACAGGGATATTACGCTGCAAACTATTCGAAAATATCTGCCTGAAAATAACAACAGAGATTTGCCTGTTCTATATAATAAACAAGCCGCCGAACAAGGTATTTCGGAAAGAGAGATATTATATAATGTGCTTTTTGAAATGAAAAAAGACATTAATGATTTAAAGAAAGTAATTGCATTGTTGATGCAAAACGCTAACATTTCTTCGGATTATGATAAGAATAAAACAAGTTTTTCACCAGCAACAAACTTCGATGCCTATCAAAATAGAAACGATATAGCATTTCACAACCACGAAGAAGCACATATAAATGAGCCTATACAAGTATCAGAAGTTGTAGAAGAAAATGTATCTCTCGAGAAAAAAGAATTGGAATTTATGAAGGAAATATTGAAGAAACATAAAGGCAAAAGAAATAGGGCTGCACAAGAACTTGGAATCTCCGAACGTACTTTGTATAGAAAGATTAGAGATTACGAACTCGAAAACGAATAACATTATGCTTGTAGCTATGTTAATATTTATTAATAATAAAGTTTTTTGAATAAAAAGAAAGAAATTCTACACTAATAATGATTTTTAGTATTAATTTTGTAGAAAATAAAAAAGCAATTTAGAAACAATTAATATAAATAAAAATGAAAAAAAATTACATCTTTTTTTTAATGCTGATAGCTATCCTTTGCTTTGGCAAAATAAATGCACAAACTATTCCAAATGCAGGATTCGAAACGTGGACCAATTCCTATACTGCTCCTAGTTGGAATTCAGTAAGTATACTTACAGCTCATAGTATGGCACAATCTACAGATGCACATAGCGGAACTTATGCTGTAAAATTAGCTACACAATCTTTTGTTGGGCAAACAATTCCTGGCATCTGTGCTTTAGGAACAATAAGTTTAACTACACAGGCAGTAAGTGGAGGTATTCCTTTTACTTTTAAACCAACTAACCTAAAAGGATATTATAAATACACACCTGTAGGTGGAGTAAGTATGTTGATAGCTGTAATATTAACCCGAACAACTGGTGGCGTAAAAGATACTATTGGAGGTTGTATTTTGCAAAATTCAAATACTGTAAGTACCTATACTCAGTTCAGTTTGCCTATTGATTATAATACTGGCGTAACTGGTAATCCTGACACCTTAAATATTGTTTTATTATCGTCTGCATCTGCAACTGCAGGGGTAGGTTCGATACTTATGGTTGACGATCTTTCTTTTGAATATCTTACACCAGGTGTAAAAGAAAATAGTGCTATTAATTATAATGTATACCCAAATCCTGCTACAGACAATATTTATATTACAACTAATGATACCAAAAAAGTGCCTGTTACTATTAAAATATATGACTTAACAGGTCAGGAAGTATATTCTGAAAATTATATAAATGAAAACGATCATACAATTAATGTTTCTAAATTTAAACAAGGAATGTATTTTGTAAAGATATCAAGCGAACGTTATAATAAAACAGAAAAGCTTCATATTTCGAAAAACTAATGATAAAGTTAAAGAACATATATTTTCTTTTACTTATCATCCTATTGAATGGATGTGGTGTATATTCGTTTACCGGAGCTAATATTTCGGCAGACACTAAGACTATATCCATTCAATATTTCCCTAACAATGCACCTTTAAAACAGCCGATGTTAAGCCAGATATTAACACAGGCAATAAAAGATAAATTTGCTTCTCAAACTACCCTAAGCCAAGTTACCACTAATGGTGATTTAAGTTTAGAAGGTGAAATTACTGGATATTCAATTACCCCAACAGCTATTCAGGCTAATCAAACTGCTGCTCAAAACAGGCTTACTATCGAAGTAAAAGTAAAGTTTGTGAATACAAAAGATGAGAAACAAAACTACGAAACTAAGTTTACACGTTTTATAGATTATGATAGTCAGAAAAACTTATCAGCAATTGAAAAAGATTTGTTGAAAGTAATAACAGATCAACTTGTGGAGGATATTTTTAATAAAGCTGTAGTTAATTGGTAAAATAAATATAATATGATAGAAAACTTTGCTTCCTATATTAAGAATCCATATAAACTTGACCATAAAAGTTTAATTGATTTAAAAGAATTGGTAAGGAAATATCCTTTTTGTCAAACAGCACAGGTATTATATTTATTAAATTTAATAAAATTTGATGATGATAAAAGCACTACCCAACGTTCGTTGACAGCTGCCTACATAGGAAACCGTAAGCTATTAAAGAATCTTTGCGATTCGATTAAAGTTGTTTCTATTGAAGAAAAAGCTCCAGAAGAAGAAGTTTTGCCTACACTAAAAACAGAAATTATTGAAGAAAAGGAAGAAATTATTACTGAAGAAATAAAAATAAAAGAAGAAAAAGATTCGAGTAGCGAATTAATTGATATCATACAAAAGAAATTATCAGAGATAAACAAGGAGAAAACTAATATAGAACAGGCTGTTAAGGAGAATAAAAACAAATTTGACAAAGAAGTTAAGGATGTAAACGAATTAATAGAAAAGTTCTTAAAAGAGCAACCAAAAATAAAAACTCCTAAACAAGAAAAAGAATTTGTAGAAGACCTTGAAAGAAGTAGTCTTTCTGATAATGATGATATTATAAGCGAAACACTGGCCTCGATATATGAGAAACAAGGCTATATTTCGAAGGCAATAAAAATATATAACAAATTAAGTTTGAAATTTCCAGAAAAAAGTAGTTACTTTGCAAAAGAAATTCAGAGATTGAAAAAGGTTAATAATCAATAACAAAAAATTATAAAATGGGAATGTTTATATTTATATCAGTACTTATACTGATCGTTTGTATTCTAATGGCATTAGTAGTATTAGTTCAAAACTCAAAAGGTGGCGGATTAGCTTCAAATATGGGTGGAACTAGCCAGATAATGGGTGTTAGAAAGACTGCTGACTTCTTAGAAAAAGCTACTTGGACTTTAGCTATAGTTCTATTATGTTTAAGCTTAATGTCAGTTGTTGCTATACCAAGAGGTACTGTTGACAATGCACCAAAAACACAGTTGAGTACCGAAAATGCTACTCCTTTAAAGGACGCTACTCCAAATCAAGCTCAACCACAACAACAGACACAACCTAAGAAATAATTTTTATTTCTTCTTCATAAAAAAGATGTCAAAATGTCAGGTAAACCCTGACATTTTTTTTATCCATTAGTCAAAACCTGACATTTTGTCAGGAAAACTGACATTATTCTGCTTTGGCATAATAAATGATAAGTGTCAAATGTCAAAAAAGAAATTACTAAATAAAAAATTTAAATAAAATAATTCATAAACATGGCAAATTTAAACGTAAAACCTTTAGCTGATAGAGTTCTTGTTGAACCAGCAGCAGCTGAAGTAAAAACTTCAGGTGGTATTATTATTCCTGACACAGCAAAAGAAAAACCACAAAGAGGCACTGTTGTTGCCGTTGGTACTGGTAAAAAAGATGAACCAATGACTGTAAAAGTTGGCGACACTGTTCTATATGGTAAATATGCTGGAACAGAAATTACAGTTGAAGGTAGCGAATACCTTATCATGAAAGAATCGGATATATACGCAATCATTTAATTTAAATAACAAAGAAAAATGGCAAAGAATATAGTTTTTAATTGGGAAGCACGCGAATCTTTAAAGAAAGGCGTTGATCAATTATCAAATGCAGTTAAAGTTACTTTAGGTCCTAAAGGTCGTAATGTAATTATTGATAGAAAATTTGGCTCTCCTTCAATCACCAAAGATGGTGTATCGGTAGCTAAAGAAATCGAATTATCAGATCCTATCGAAAATATGGGTGCTCAAATGGTAAAAGAAGTTGCTTCTAAAACTGCTGATTTAGCAGGTGACGGAACAACAACTGCTACTGTTTTAGCTCAATCAATCCTTACAGTTGGTTTGAAAAATGTAACTGCCGGTGCAAATCCTATGGATTTGAAACGTGGTGTTGACAAAGCTGTTGAAGCTGTTGTTGCTGATCTTAAAAAACAATCTAAATCTATCGGTGATAGCATCGAAAAAATTGAACAAGTAGCTACCATTTCGGCTAACAATGATTCTTTCATAGGAAAGATGATTGCTGAAGCTATGAGTAAAGTGAAAAAAGAAGGTGTTATCACAATCGAAGAAGCAAAAGGTATCGAAACAACTGTAAAGGTTGTTGAAGGTATGCAATTCGACAGAGGTTACATCTCTCCTTATTTTGTAACTGATGCTGAAAAGATGGAAACAGTGTACGAAAGTCCTTATTTCTTAATATATGATAAGAAAATTTCTACTATGAAAGATTTCTTACCAATATTAGAAAAAGTTGTTCAAACAGGTCGTCCATTAATCATCATTGCTGAAGATATCGATGGCGAAGCATTAGCTACTTTAGTGGTTAACCGTTTGAGAGGTTCTTTGAAAATTGCTGCTGTTAAAGCTCCGGGCTTTGGCGACAGAAGAAAAGAAATGTTGGAAGACATCGCTATCTTAACTGGTGGTATCGTAATTTCGGAAGAAAAAGGATATAAATTAGAAGATGCAGATCTTTCTTATTTAGGACAAGCTGAAAAAGTAACTATTGATAAAGACAACACTACTATCGTTAGCGGTAAAGGTGAAAAAACAAATATCGACGGAAGAATTAATCAGATTAAAGCTCAGATTGAAAAAACTACTTCTGATTACGATCGCGAAAAACTACAAGAACGTTTAGCTAAATTAGCAGGTGGTGTTGCCGTTATTTACGTAGGTGCTGCCAGCGAAATTGAAATGAAAGAAAAGAAAGATCGTTTCGACGATGCTTTACATGCTACACGTGCTGCTATCGAAGAAGGAATCATCCCAGGTGGCGGTATTGCTTACATCAGAGCTATCGAAGCTATCAGAAACCTTAAAGGTGTAAACGAAGACGAAAACACAGGTATTGCTATCGTGATTAGAGCTTTGGAAGAACCATTACGTCAGATTGTAGAAAATGCAGGATTGGAAGGTTCAGTAGTTGTACAAAAAGTAAAAGAAGGTAAAGATGACTATGGTTTCAATGCTCGTACTGAAGTTTACGAAAACTTATACGCAACAGGAGTTATTGATCCAACTAAAGTTGCGAGAGTAGCTTTAGAAAATGCTTCATCAATTGCAGGTATGTTATTAACTACCGAATGTGTTTTAGCAGATATTAAAGAAGAAAATCCAGCACCTCCAATGGGTGGTGGTATGCCAGGCGGCATGGGTGGTATGTACTAATATAACCTCAATATACTATCTAAATTTATCGGGCTGTTCAGAAATGGACAGCCTTTTTTTTATCAATAATATAGCTTTTTTAAACAACTAATAAGTTCTTATTATCCTATTATTACTATTTTTTAAGTTATCTTTATAAGATTTACTTTGAAGTTTCCACCAATCTAGCCATAACTTTTTACTCGTCATTGCTGAACAAAAATATATTTTACCATTTTTAAAATAATATTGATAGTTTGATGATAACTCACAATAATTACTATGAGAACTTTTAAAAACTAAATACCATAATTTAATAGGTTCAGATTTACTGTTAATAAATGAAGGTTGATGAAAATTATAATTAAAAACTGTGTCTTCAACATTTATTAAACCTTTATATTTATCAGAAAACGCTCTAAAAACTTTTTTATACATTTCATTATAATTATTATCCTCATTAAATTTAATATCTACACTTTTGTTTAATAATTTTTCAGGAATAGGTTGATGTATCGGGATATTATTTAAATTATAACTCAATAATGCAGCCGAAATTGCCCAGCAATTATCAGATGAAGATTCCATAATATTAAATAATTTTGGAATATCATTTTCTCTTGGATCTCTTATTAATAATAGCATGATATTTCTTTGAAGATTGATATGTGTTGATAATACTTTCAACAATGCTTCACGTGCTTTTAAATTATCAAACTTTTCAAGAGTTCTACCTGCAACTTTACAATTAATTCCAATTAAATGTAAAGTATATAAAGCTGCAATTTGTGCTTTGGTTGAGTTTGTTGTATCAATAAAATTTATTAATGGATTAATTGCACTATCAGCGTAAACAGCTATTGAAAACATCAAATCATTATATCCTATCCAATATGCTTTCCCTGTTTCATACAATGTGTCATATATTCTAAGTTTTGGTATTAGTTCTTTTAGAGGTGTAATGCTATCTAACTTCATATCTAAACGAGCCCATTCACGAGGAATTGAATAACCTGAAAATATTATTTTTTGAGTTTTATTTGTATTCCTTTTGCAATTTAAACTTAATAGAATAATAAAAGTTAAAATAAAAAGTATGAGATACGTATTAGTTTTTTTCATAAATGTATTTTTTAATTCTACAAAAGTATTAATATTTATCATACCAAAATTGTTTTTTATTTTTAATAAATTTTTAGAAGGGTTTCATAAGCTTTTTAATGTTAATAAAATTGATAAAAATTTCTTTTTAGAGATTATTTTTAATCCTTATTTTAAAAATAAACCATTCTGGCATTTTGCCAAAGATAAATCTACAAAAAATATG
>CAYRBL010000134.1:3206-8644 GCA_964422385.1 uncultured Bacteroides sp. | reverse complement strand
CAATGCTTCCATAAAATTATTGCGGTAGCGAATAAAATTAACTTTACCATTTGCAATCTGAATATGCACCGTTTGATACTTACTATGACGAGCAATAAGTGGCTCATAAAGCATACATTTATCTACATCCAGAAAAGTAAAAACCATATCCAAATGAATAAAAGATTCGGGCTTATAAGGCAACTCTTGAACTAAAATATTCATCGTGGTTTTGCTTTCTTTAAATCTTTCTATCAAAAAATCGACAGCTTTGGTATTGGTGCGACTTCCCAAACCAATAAAAATAACATCTTCGCGAGCTATCAACACATCTCCACCTTCAATTGTAAGTTCAGGATCGAAATCACGATAGTTGGATGGATTAATAGTTTTGGCACTCACCTTATGACTATGGTTGAAAATTGTTTCCATAATCTTAGCTTCTCTTGCTCTTACAGTGTTGGCCATCTTACTAATAAAAACATTATTAAACATAGAAATGGAAGCATCGCGCATAAAAAAGAAGTTGTGCAACGAACGCAAAGAATAGCGCTCCTGACTAAGGAAATTGGTTAAATTATCTTTCTTCATCTCCACTCCTTCTATCATTGCTGTGGCAAAATCGGTATCGTTCAGGCTTAATAATTCCTCGTAAACGTGCTCTGCTTTTTCGTTCGAACAAACTTTAAAAGCCAGTTCTTGCTTCACATTTTCTTTTTTAATAGCATCAATAAGCAAATTCTTCACATCATACACCTTGGTATATTTACGAAGTACACCTTCGAACTCACAATATTCTTTTGTGGCAACAGTTAAATTTAAAATATCACTATACAAAGCCCTCTCTGCATTCTGAGGAGTCATATTTTCGATTTCGCTACCTGGATGGTGAATAATTACAGCTTTTAGTTCGCCTATTTCTGAATTAATATTAACGTTCATTTGCTATTCTTTTTTTTCTGCAAAAGTAGTGATTTATTAGAACGTGGGCAAACGAAGGCAGAATTAACAATTAAAAATTAATAATTAAGAATTAATAATTAAGACAAAAAAAAAGGCTAACCAATTAGGACAGCCTTTTATTTTGTATGATTTTTTTAATCTTAATATTATAAAATTAAGAAGAATATTTTTAATTATTAATTCTTAATTTTTAATTATTAATTGTCTTAGTTAATCATTAATTTCTTATTTGTACTTGTGTTTTCGGTAGAGATATTAACTATATATAATCCTTTTGCAATTTTTGAGCAATTGAAAGAAGATTTAGCAACACCTTTTACATTCATCACTTCTTGATAAACTATTTTGCCTGTAATGTCGATAACTTTAACAGTAAAATCAGTTTTATTTATACCATTAATAGAAAAATTAACCACATCATTAGCAGGATTAGGATATATACTTACATCGTTATCATTGATAGTTTCGAAAGTAGGAACGCCAACTGTTGAACTTGGATTGTAATATTTAAGAATAGTATTAGAACCCGAGCCATAATTTCCAACCCAACCTACACGTGGGCTATGGAAACCAACACCTAAACATTGTATATTAGTACCTGTTGGTTGCAATAATGCATCCTGATAATCCGACCACGATAAACCACCATCCATACTGTAAGCAACGCCCATAATGGTAGAAGTAAAAGGAGATGTTGCAACAAACATATTAGGAGAACCAGGCACATAACACATTTGATATTGATAAAAATTACCAGTTGGAGAATAAGTATTCCAAGTTGTGCCGCCATCGGTAGTGTATTTCCAATCAGAAGTAGTGGCAGTTTGAGTAAGAGTAGCAGCTACAATAATAAAGTTAGCACTTGAAGCATATATTTTGCCACTATAAGCTACTGTAAAAGGAGCAGTAGGAGTTATAGCCCAGGTAGCACCATAATTTGTTGTTTTAAAAACTCTACCTTTATTGGTAATAAACATTGCAACTCCACCAGGAACTTTACAAGTACATTCAGGGCCATTGTAGCCATATTCTCCAGTTAAAGGAGCCGAAATACTTCCACCTGCAATAGCATTCCAAGTTGTGCCACCATCAGTAGTATTATAAATATCGAACTTGCTACTTACAGGGTCGCCGTAACAGAAACCTTTAGAACTGTTCCAGAACATAACTCCATCAGCAAAAGTAGTAGTGCCAGTATTCATTACACCAGTAACTAAAGCCCAATTGCTTCCGCCGTCAGTTGTTTTCCAGAAAGAAGCTGCACCTGCAACTGAATCGTAAGCTACACAAAATGCTTTTGAATAATCAACTCCAGCTAATACTTGTGGATAAATGTTACCAGTCATACCGTTATACGAACCGGCAGTCCAGGTAAGACCACCATCCTGAGTACGCGAATGTGCTCTGGCTTTAATACCACTACCATCGCCATTGAAACCATTTATCCAAACGGTAATACTGTCGACTGTTGAAACCTGATCAACACCTACTGATGTACCAGCAAAATTAGTAGTCTGACTCGACCACAACTGAGCATGTAAAGCGATGCTCATAAAGAATAATCCAATAAGAAGTAAATTCTTTTTCATAGTAAAAATTATTTATTAAGTTTATGACAAAAATACTATTAATAATTGAATAATGAATAAAATTTATAAATTATTTAGAAAATAAATATAAATTGTTATTTGGCAATACTATATTTACGTTTGATAAAATTAAATAATCCTATGATTTTTTCTTATTAAAAATTTATTAAAGAATATTTGTGTGAAGAAAAGTGACTTCTTTTAAGCAATATTTAGTATCATTGGCTCTCCCCGCAGTATCAAAGACGATTCCCCTAGTACTAAAGGCAATGCCCGCAGTACTAAAGACGTTGCCCGCAACATTAAAGACGATGCCCACAGTACTAAAGACGACATCTGCAGTACTAAAGGCGATGCCCGCAATGCTAAAGGTGCTGCCCGCAGTACTAAAGACGACATCCGCAGTACTAAAGAAAATATCCGCAGTACTAAAGGAGGCGCCCGCAGTACTAAAGGAGGCGCCCGCAGTACTAAAGATTCATTTAACAGGTGAGCGGGCATAGGCTTTTTGACAGTTATATTATCAGCTATGATATGTGTATTACAATACAATATGCATATTTAAGCATACTTTAAAATTATTTTATTATAAAAAAGAACACTATAATATAATGAATACAGTTTGGGAAATAAAAAAAGGCATTTCTTAATGAAACACCTTTTTATTTTTTCAATATTAAAACTTCTTTTCGTACCTATGGCAATATGGCGTCGAACCTTTGTGGTCATAATATTGCTGATGATAATCTTCGGCTTTCCAAAAGGTAGTTGCTTTGGTAATTTTAGTGGCTATTTTATAACCTTTTTGAGTTAATATATCTATTAAATATTCAATAGTTCCTTTTTGGTCTTCGTCCAGATAAAATATTTCAGAACGATATTGATCTCCAATATCAGGCCCTTGTCTATCAACTTGAGTTGGGTCGTGTATCTCGAAAAACAATTTTGCTAAATCTTCATACGAAATAACTGAAGGATTAAACACTATCCTAATGGCTTCAGCATGGCCTGTAGTATGAGAGCACACATCCTGGTAAGTTGGATTATCCTTATGCCCTCCAATATATCCCACCTCTGTCGAAAGTACGCCTTTCGATTTCTTCATATAATATTCAACACCCCAAAAACAACCTCCAGCAAAGATGGCAGTATCTGTTTTATGTTCGGAAGCAGGAACAAATTCAAGAGAAATAGAATTTACACAATGACGGACGTTTTTTTCAGTAAGATGTTCTCCAGTAAAAACATGTCCTAAATGCGCTCCACAATTATTACATATAATCTCTGTTCGACGACCGTCGGCATCAGCTATTCTTTTTACTGCACCTGGAATTTCGTCATCAAAACTTGGCCATCCACATTCCGAAGGAAACTTATCTGTAGAGTGATACAAAGGCTTGCTACAACGCTTACAGTTATACGTTCCTTTATCAAAAGTTTTATAATATTTGCCAGTAAAAGGTCGTTCGGTACCTTTATTTATGATCACACTTTCCTCTTCAGGTGTTAGTTTTTTATAATTCATATTGTCGTTATTTTTTAAATTATTTTGAGTACATGCTGACATTGTTATCAAAAGCAATGCAAGCACACTTATAAATCTGTTCATTTTTTATTATTTTGTTTAAATAAACAAATCAAAATCTCAAAAGTTATTATCAGAAATAACATAATTACTGCTTATTTTTTTGTAATATTGCAAAAAGTTTAAGTGTACAAATAATTTATAATAACAAGCGAAACAAAGATGACAAAATATCCGGGATACGATGTTTTTACTGAAGAAATGGAACAGCCATTAAAGGAACTTGGAGAAGCTTATGCGAACGATAGTATAATTGAATGCGAGATTATTAATGCAAATAATGGAGGTTATCTTGTAGATTATAAAGGCTACCCTTGTTTTTTGCCCTATTCAGTAACTACACATAAATTTGAACCTGAAATAGATTTTGTCAACTTTCTAAACTCAATTCAAAAGCTAAAAATAAAAGATGTCAAAAATAAAACGATTATTGTTTCCAGAAAAGCGTACCTAAGTACGGTGTACGACAAGCTGGAGCAAGAGGAATTGAGCAAGCTAAACGTTGGCGATACTTTTACAGGCATTGTTCGCAAAGTAGAAAGTTATGGAGTTTTTATTTTTAAAGAACATTCTATTGGTTTGTTGCACATTAATGATATTTTAAATATAGATTTTGATAAATTAAGTAATGAATCAAAGGTGAGTTTGAAGAATATTTTAAGAGAAGTTTTTCCTAAAAAGACTTCTATAAATGTAATCATTAAAAGTATTTCGGAAGGCAAATACAAATTATACATGGATACGAATGATAAGGATACAAATTTATTTATAAGTAAAATTAATGATTTAATATATACAAATAGTGCTTATCAAAAACTAAAAGAAGAGCTAGAATCACAAAAAAAGAACAACTAAATCAACTTAACTCATAGCTTTTAATACTGAAAAAGCTTTATCAATTTCCTCATCTTTTACTACCATTGTAAACTCATTGGTGGTCGAAATTACCTCTACAATATTAATACCTTCCCAAGCAATACGTCTTAAAATATTATAATAAAAACCGGGTACTTCCACATTAACTGAAGGTAATTTCAAAGTAATAGAAGACAGATTATCTTCAAAAGAAGTAAGTTTTTCGGTTGCAAACAACTTATCAATTTCTTTTTTCAAGCTTTCGCTTACGACTAGATTTGTTTCGAAAACTCCTTGTACAAATATATAAAAAACCTCGTTGTTACCTGCTATTTTCTTCAATAATTTTATGTGTTTTCCAACTAATGAATCAGAATTCTTAAAGGTATAATCCACCAATTTGGAACGTACAATTATATCGATGATCTGCGCTAGAGCTTTCTCCATCTTAAGAGTAGTTTTTAGAT
>CAYRBL010000134.1:0-3106 GCA_964422385.1 uncultured Bacteroides sp. | reverse complement strand
ATTATATCGATGATCTGCGCTAGAGCTTTCTCCATCTTAAGAGTAGTTTTTAGATGTGTTTGGTTCTGATATCGTTTTAAAGCCATAACGATAGTACCAATTTCCACCTTATCTTTATATTGCTTTTCAATTTCTGGTTTAAGCTGACGAGCTAAAGACGAAAGGTTGATTAATTCATCACCGAGCAACTCCACTAAGAAGGGTTTTCTTATCAATAAACTACCTACGATTTGAGAAATTGTTTTCATTATCAATACAATTTTTAAATTACAAAATGCAAAAGTATACAAAATTTTAACACTATGTTAAATTTTTAGCTTTCTATATAAATTTTGTTACAATTCTATAGATTTTATCATAATATTAATAACAAAAGTACTTTTGCACATCATTTGTATTAAAAACATTATTATAATAAATCAAATTAAAGAAATGTTAGTTTTAAAATTTGGCGGAACATCCGTTGGCAAGATTGAAAACATTGAAAAAGTTGTTAAACTTATAAACAACGACCAACCTAAAATAGTTGTATTATCAGCAATGTCGGGCATTACTGATGTGCTTTACGACATAACGAGACTTCATAAAGATAATCACAAGAAAAATGCGTTGGAAGTAATAGATATTGTACAAACAAGGTTCTATTCTACCGCCGAAATCCTACTTACTGATCATTTTTTAATACAAAAATTTAAAAAGATACTTGAAGAAAAGGTTTCGAATATTAATCAATTATTAAATCAAGAGTATTCTGATATAATAAAAAACGAAATTATTGTTCAAGGAGAACTGATAACTTCTGAGCTGATACAAGTGTATTTGGAAGAGCAAAAAATAGATTCTGTTTTGTTAAATGCAGTTAACTTTATGTCGATAAATGCCGACAGGGAGCCTAATTATTTGAACATTGAGAGCAGACTTAAAGAAGAATTAAAGAAACATCCAAACACAAAACTTTTCATTACACAAGGTTTTGTTTGTTTGAATCACAAAGGTGAAATTGATAATCTTAACAGAGGAGGAAGCGACTTTACAGCGACAATAATTGGATCGGTTATCAAAGCAGATGAGATACAAATTTGGTCGGATATTGATGGTATGCATAATAATGATCCACGTTTTGTAGAAGGCACAAAGTGTATACAAAACATGTCGTACCAAGAGGCAGAAGAGTTGGCTTATTTTGGTGCAAAGGTGTTGCATCCTACTTGTATTTATCCTGCAAAAGTAAAGGGAATACCTGTTTTGTTAAAAAATACTTTAAAACCGAATAACAAAGGGACCTACATATCCACAGCTACAGAAGTAGCAGGGATTAAAGCGGTGGCTGCTAAAGATAAAATCACTGCAATAAAGATACAATCAGGGAGAATGTTGCTTGCGTTTGGTTTTTTGAGCAGGATATTCGAAATATTTAACCAATACAAAACTCCTGTGGATATGATTACCACTTCTGAGGTTTCGATATCTGTTACGATTGATAATACTACCTATTTGGATGAAATAGTAAAGGAATTAAAGAAGATTGGTGATGTAGAAGTGCTGCACGAACAAACATTAATTTGCCTAGTAGGGAATTTGGGTGCTGAAACAAAGGGTGAATTAAGCAGAATATTGAATGCATTAAAAGAAATCCCAATAAGGATGGTATCTTATGGATCGAATAGTAATAATGTAACTTTACTTATCAATTCTGAACACAAAATTAAAGCATTACAAGACTTACATTCAAATTTATTTAGCAATTAATTTGGTATGAAAATAAAAGATTATTTAAATACTTTTGAAGGTTTAGCTACTCCTTTTTATTTTTATGATATTGAGCTTTTGAATGAGACCTTAGCAGTTTTGAAAAATGCATCTGAGAAATACAATTATCATATTCATTATTCTTTGAAGGCAAATTCAAATTCAGAAATACTAAGCATTATTAATAATACTGGCATTGGTGCTGATTGTGTAAGTGGAAATGAAATAAAACTTGCATTTAATGCTGGTTTTACTAAAGAAAAAATTGTATTTGCAGGTGTTGGGAAAACCGATATTGAAATTGAATATGCTTTGCAGAACGATATCTTTTGTTTTAACTGCGAATCTATGGATGAAATTGAAGTGGTGAATGAATTGGCTGTTAAGAATAACAAAATAGCTGCAATTGCTTTAAGGATTAATCCAGCTGTTGATGCCAATACGCATAGACATATTAACACCGGACTCGACAGTAGTAAATTTGGGATAGAAAAAGAAGATATTGCTGCAGTTTGTGAAAGAATAAATCATCTTAGCAATATAAATATAATAGGTATACATGTTCATATTGGTTCGCAGATAATGGATATGAAAGTGTATGAGGAAATGTGCTGGGTTGTTAATGATATTAATCGTTGGTTTCGTAGTAATGGAATAGTGATAAAACATCTTAATGTAGGTGGTGGTTTAGGGATTGACTATATTAATCCTGACAATGCTATTCCTGATTTCGAAAGCTATTTTGACACCATAAATAAGAATCTACTTGTGTATAATGGGCAGGAAGTGCACTTTGAACTTGGCAGATCTTTGGTGGGACAGTGTGGTAATTTAATTACAAAGGTTCTTTATGTAAAAGAAAACAGAAATATAAGGTTTGCTATTGTAGATGCCGGGCTTACTGAGTTGATACGTCCTGCAATGTATGATGCTTATCATAAAATTGAGAACTTAAGCTCGGATGAAGAGCGTATATTATATGAAGTGGTTGGGCCAATATGCGAATCGGCAGACTATTTGGGAAAGGGAGTGAGTTTGCCGAAAGTAAAAAGGGGGGATTTATTGGTAATTCGCTCGGCGGGTGCTTATGGACAGGTGATGTCGTCGAAGTATAATGCAAGAGATTTGGCAAAAACATATTATTCGGATAAGATTTTGAGTGAAGTGTGTTAGTTTTCAAATTTATAATATTAAATAATTAGAAAAGTCTGGTGTGGAAAGCCAGGCTTTTTTTGTTTAAAATAATGTCTAAAAAAAATAAAGTACTGAAATTTAAGCTAAGAATTTTTTATAAAGATATATTTTAATGCAATACTTTCCAAGAATATAATAAAATTAACATTTCAAGATATTTTTT
>CAYRBL010000133.1:3194-8673 GCA_964422385.1 uncultured Bacteroides sp. | reverse complement strand
TGGTTGTAGAAAAGAAGATGATGTCAGAGATAATAGCAGCTGGTTTTGATACTTCAAACTTTCAACCAGATGTTCGTCAAAAAGGCTTTATACTCCCTGATGCTGTTGTAGAAATACAACCTACTTATCCAACCGGAGGAACCGTTGTTTGGAAGTGGCATGTTTGGGATCATCTGATACAGAACCGTGATGCTACTAAAAACAACTA
This sequence comes from uncultured Bacteroides sp., assembly GCA_964422385.1. Taxonomy (GTDB): domain Bacteria; phylum Bacteroidota; class Bacteroidia; order Bacteroidales; family JACABE01; genus JBAXLO01. Next base: position 8,465 of record CAYRBL010000133.1, on the reverse strand, counting down.
TGGCGTACCAAGTGCGCACCCTGAATTAATTGATGTTTTGGGTGACCATAAGGTGCTTCCATTATTTTGGAATCATATGAATAGTATTGATTACAATCCTACATTAGATCAAATTGCACTTAGCGTTAGAGGTAATAGCGAGGTTTGGATAATTGACCATAGTACTACAACAGCACAGGCTGCTACACATACCGGTGGTGCTCATAATAAAGGTGGAGATTTATTGTATCGTTGGGGAAACCCAATTTGTTATGGAGCAGGCACAGTTAGTAGTGGAAAGTATTTTCAGCAACATGACGTAGAATGGATAAAACCTGGTTGTCCCGGTGCAGGAGATTTATTATGTTTTAATAATGGTGTAAGTCGCAATTACTCATCAATTGATCAAATAACAACTCCTGTTGACGGAAGTGGAAATTATGCATATGTTACAGGTTCTGCTTATGCACCCTCAAATTTAACTTGGACGTATCAGGCTACACCTCCAACTTCGATGTATGCAACAGATATTTCAGGAGCACAACGTTTGCCAAATGGAAATACCATTGTTTGTTCGGGGCCTACGGGTACTTTATATGAAGTAACAGCAGCAGGGCAAGTTGCATGGAAGTATATTGATCCTGTTACCAATACCGGACCTTTACATCAGGGAGATTCTATTCCTTCAAATCCTGTTCGTCCTGGCGAGACTATGAATTCAATATTCAGAGTTTATAAATATGCTCCAACTTATGCTGCCTTTACCGGAAAAGTATTAACTCCTGGTAGTGTAATAGAATTAACTCCTACTTCAGTTAGCGAATTAAGTAAGCAAACACAAATTCTGCAGGTATATCCTAATCCTTTTACTGATAGAATTAGTATAAATAATACTACAGGAAAAGAAACGTATGAATTGCTGAATTCAATAGGTCAAAGTGTATGGTCGGGTGGAGAAATTTCTCAAAAGGATTTCTCTTATCTTGTTTCGGGACTTTATATTTTAAAAATAAATAGTCAAAATACAGTTCAAACACTTAAACTTATTAAAAAATAAAACGGATTAAAACAAACTAAACAATATACTTATTATTAATTAGGTTTAATCCACTTTTGTTGACTAAAATCAACATTAGTGGATTAAACCTTTTTGACTAAATAAAATCTAACACTCTAAAATTTTTATATGAAGACATTCTATCTAACTGTTATTATACTTTTTTCAGGGATAAGTTCAGTATTTTCTCAAAATTATTCGGAAATATTAGGACGACCTACCAACAATTCAATTACCATGAGTATATTGTTTGATACTACTGCTCAGGTTTATTGGGAGTATGGAACAACAACTGGTACTTACACCTCAACTACTGCTACCTATACAGCAGGGAAAGATACTTCACGAATGGTTGATTTTACTGCTTTGACTTCAAATAAGAAGTATTATTATAGAACACGTTATCGTACACTTGGAAATACTTCTGCTTATCTTGCCGGACCTGAACGTACATTTCGCACTGCTCGTCCTGCTGGTAATACTTTTTCGTTTGCTATTGAAGCAGACCCTCACCTTGATACCAATTCAAATCCTTCTTCTTATAGTCTTACGCTTCAAAATATTTTAGGTAAGAGCCCGGATTTTTTAATTGATTTAGGAGATATTTTTATGTCAGAGAAACTTGCTGTAGTTAATCAAACTAATATTACGGCTCGTCATTTATTATACCGACCTTATTTTGGAGCTACCTGTCATTCAGTTCCCCTGTATTTAGTTATAGGTAATCATGAAGGAGAACTTGGCTGGCAACTTAATGGTACTGCTACAAGTATGCCTGTTATGACTTCAAATACCCGTAAGATATTTTATCCAAATCCGCTTCCTAATTCTTTTTATACAGGCGATACTATTGCAGAGAACTTTGTAGGGCTTCGTGGTAATTATTATGCCTGGGAATGGGGTAATGCTCTTTTTGTTGTTTTGGATCCTTACTGGTACACTTTAACCAAACCGGGCTGGGGCTGGACTCTTGGTGCTGCTCAATATAACTGGTTTAAGAAAACAATTACTCAAAGTACAGCTAAGTTTAAATTCGTTTTCTGTCATCAGCTTGTTGGAGGAAATGGAAATGATGGTCGTGGAGGTACTGAGTTTGTCGATTTCTTTGAAATGGGTGGTGATAATGCTGATTCTACTTATGGTTTTACTACCAATCGTCCCGGATGGGGCGATCCTGTTCATAAGCTTATGAAAGATAATGGCGTTAATGTATTTTTTCATGGGCACGATCACTTTTTTGGCAAACAGGATAAAGATGGAATCGTTTATCAAGAAGTTCCACAGCCTTCGAATAGAAATATTTCAAATACTTCGGCTGCGCAATATGGATATGTTAATGGCGTAATACTGCCCGGAAGAGGTTATCTGCTGGTTACAGTTAGCGATTCAACAGCTAAAGTAGATTATATAAAAACATTGCTTCCAAATGAAATAACTTCTGGTCATAATAATGCCGAGATTGGATATACATATACTTTAACAGCAAGCACTGCAGGTGTGGAAGAATATAAGATGCAATCTTCATTTAATATTTCTCAAAATTATCCAAATCCTTTTAGTGTTGAAACAAATATTAAATATAATTTACAAAAACCGGATAGAGTTCAGCTAAAAGTTTATGATATGTATGGGAGAGAAGTTAGCACATTAGTTGACAAACTTCAGGATGCTGGTGCATATAATGTGTCTTTGAATTCGGAAAGTCTTTCGCTTAAAAGCGGAATCTATTATTATAGAATATGTGTTGGAAATTCTTCAAGAAGTTTGAAGATGATTTGTATAAAATAAGATGAAACAATATAAAATCTAAAAAATAAACAATAAAAACCTATGAGAACATTCTTTTTATTTATTATCCTATCAATAACTGGAAGCAATTTAAGCTTCGGACAAAACTATGATATTATTCTTGGCCGCCCAACAGATTCTGCTGTTACGGCAAGTGTATTATTTACTCAAACTGTAAATTTATATCTAGAATACGGAACAACAACTGGAGTTTATACTGGCACAACAGCTACGATTACCAATGTCGCAGATACTCCTGACGAAATTGATATAACTAAGCTTACTCCAAATACCCGTTATTATTATAGATTACGCTATAAATCTGTTGGCTCAGGAACTTTTTTAGCAAGTCCTGAATATCATTTCAACACTAAACGTGCTGCTGGTAACACTTTTTCTTTTACGATAGAAGCCGATGAGCATTTATATGATAAAAAAGGTGTACGTAGTATCTATCAGATATGTCTGGCTAATCAGGCAAAGGATAATCCGGATTTTATGCTAACAATGGGCGATATTTTTGGTGATGATCATACCCCAACTACTACCACTTCATTAGATATGCAGGCTTTGCACAAAGATTATCGTCAGTATTTGGGCGCATTGTGTCATTCGGTGCCTTTTTATGTATGTATTGGTAATCACGAAGGCGAAAATGATTATTATATGGCACAAACGCCTCCAAATAATATTGCAATTTATGGTACACTTTGGCGCAAATTTTATTATCCAAATCCTTATCCAAATAATTTTTATAGTGGCAATACAGATATAGAGCCTAATGGAATAGGATATCCCGAAAATTACTACGCTTGGAATTGGGGAAACACTTTATTTGTGGTAATGGATGTTTATCGTGACCAATGCGATACTTCGGCTAATCCAAAGAAATGGAACTGGACTCTTGGGCTTCCTCAATATACCTGGCTTAAAAATACATTAGAAACAAGTACTGCTCAATATAAGCTAGTGTTTGCTCATCATACACTCGGTCAAGGCAGAGGTGGTGCTGCTACAGCTAAATTTTATGAATGGGGAGGCTATGAGCAGAATGGAACAAGTTATACTTTTCCAACAAAACGTCCGGGTTGGGCTAAACCTATTCACCAACTCTTCGTTGATAATGGCGTTAATATCTTTTTCCAAGGCCATGACCATCTTTTTGCTCACGAAGTTTTGGATGGAGTAACCTATCAGGAAGTGCCTATGCCAAGTGATTCAACTTATGAAATTGGAATGCTTGCGAATGCTGATGCTTATCTTTCGGACACTATTGGAGGCACGGGTCATATTAAAGTTACAGTTACTTCTTCATGTGTTAAGGTCGATTTTATCAGGGCTTATCTGCCGGCAGATACTTTAAGTGGTGCACATCACAATGGTGAAATTGCTTTTTCATATACTATAGGTACTTGTTCAGGAGTTGGTATTGAGGTGCCAATTAATAATACTATTATAAAAGTTTATCCTAATCCTGCTAAAGATAATCTAACAATTGATTTTAATAATGTTTCAACTTCTAAAAATACAGATGTCTTAATATATAATATTCAGGGACAGCTTTTAATTCAGCAGCAAATTAAACAAGAAAAAACAGAGCTTAACATCAACAGTCTTGCCAAAGGAATGTATATTGTAAAAGTTTTGAATGAAAATAAAACAATCGTATCTAAATTTGTAAAAGAATAGGGAAAGGCTTTTAGCAGTTTAGGTTTTTAGGCTATTAGGGAGAGTAGCTTTTAGATTTAATTTTGATTTTTTTTATGATAAGATGCCTGAAGTGGTTAAATAGGATTTATTGAACTATTTTGGGCATTTTTTTTGCATTAAATTTTTACGACTTTGGCTCGGCGCCGACGTAATTAAGGTCGGCTTTCTCCAATGGAAAATCGGGTTTTTACTCAAAAATCAATATTTGAATAAGATTAATAGGTCTCCGCTACGCGGCGTGTACGTTATTTTTGCATGGTTCGTGCTACAAAGAGAACGCAGCTACGCTGCTGGGGAAAATTACGAATTACGAATTACGAATTACGATTGGGTTTGTGATTAAATATAAATAAGTCGCGTAGCGACGACCTATTTGTAGAAAAGCATCAACAACAAGCATAAACCGCGTAGCGGTGACCTATTAAAAAACGATAAAACCTTATAAATAAATAGGTCTCCGCTACGCGGCTTGTACGTTATTTTTGCATGGTTCGTGCTACAAAGAGAACGCAGCTACGCTGCTGGGGAAAATTACGAATTACGAATTACGAATTACGATTGGGTTTGTGATTAAATATAAATAAGTCGCGTAGCGACGACCTATTTGTAGAAAAGCATCAACAACAAGCATAAACCGCGTAGCGGTGACCTATTAAAAAACGATAAAACCTTATAAATAAATAGGTCGCCATTACGTGGCTTGGAAATGGTCGGGCTTAGTTTCGTACTACAAAGAG
>CAYRBL010000133.1:0-3094 GCA_964422385.1 uncultured Bacteroides sp. | reverse complement strand
AGGTCGCCATTACGTGGCTTGGAAATGGTCGGGCTTAGTTTCGTACTACAAAGAGGATGCAGCTATACACCTTAAGAGATTTTTAAAAAGATTTTTGATTTAAATTAGAAATATGAGTAAATTTGCACATGCTTAATTCAAAATTAATAAAACTTTTTATATTCTTTACAGGAATAATAATATCTCTTAATTGTATAGCTCAGTTTACAGGTGCAAGTGGGGTATATTATTTAGGAACGGCTAATGTTCCGATTCCTGCATCAAGCTATTCTAACCCTAATATTAGTGGTGTAGTAGTGCGATTTAGATGGAATGATACCGAGCCTACTCCGGGTAATTTCAGCTGGACTTTTATTGATGGTGAGATTGCCAAAGCAGTTACTTATAATAAAAAAGTATCACTTCAGCCGCTTGCCACACCTGCCTGGCTTGATAGTATTGGTGCTCAACAATATTATTATATCGACAATAATACTGCACATCCAACTTACGGACAAGTTGTTTCAGGTGTGATACCATGGGATAGTATTTATGTAAAAAGATATAAGATATTGCTTCAAAATTTAGCTGCCAAATATGCTTCTAATCCTAATGTTACCTATATAAATACTATTGGAGGTGCTTTTTCAAGAAATCTTCCCGATACAATACTTATAGATACTACTCTTAAAATTAAACATGCCTTTTGGACAGCTTACAATTATAATGCGGATAGTCTTGCTAAGCTTGTAAATGCTATGACTGATTATTATATGCAGCTTTTTCCTTCAACACATCTTTGGTGTTCGGTTGATTATGTAAAATTTGAGATAAAAGCTTCTGGTCGTCCAATAAATTATCTGGCTACACTTATTACCAATCATGGTATTGCTAATTATACTGATAGGTTTGGCTTATGGAGAGAAGATCTTTCAGGATGCAATCCTCAGTTGCCAATCAATACGGGTAATCAATGGTATATTTTGCAACAAAATCCATGCAGAATAGGTGCTCAAATGCTTTGGAATGTTCAGGATGGCCCTGCAAGAATGAATGTTTGTGGAATGTTACCAAATACAAAGACTGTAGTACTTGATTCGGCTGTAAATAAAGGTCTGAGTTTGGGAATGCGATATCTCGAGATATATGGTGTAGATATTGACGATGCTTCTTTAGTTAACTCTATACAACAAGCAAATGCTAAGCTCATAGCAAAAGGACTACATTGCGATTCAGTAAATGGAATTGTAGATAACAAGCAAGTCAATACATTCAATTTTTATCCAAATCCTGCAAAAGATATTCTTTTTTTAAGTATAAATGGATTTAATATACAAAATACTGTAGTTTTTATTTATAACATACAAGGACAGTTTTTATTTCATCAACAAATTAAACAAGAAAAAACAGAACTTAACATAAGTAATCTTGCTAAAGGAATGTATATTGTTAAAGTTTTGAATGAAAATAAAACAATTGTATCTAAATTTGTAAAAGAATAGTGAGAGGCTTTTAGCTGTTCAGGTTTTTAGGCTTTTAGGAAAAGAAGTTAACAAACTTAATTTTGATTTTTTGATTGATAAGATGCTTGAAGTGGTTTAATAGAATTTATTGAACTATTTCGGGCATTTTTTTTGCATTAAAATTTTACGACTTTGGCTCGGCGCCGACGTAATTAAGGTCGGCTTCGTAGTAACTTTGGTCGGCTTTGTAGTAAATTTGTTCGGCGCCGAACTAAATTTGCTCGGAGGAGACGTAATTAAGGTCGTAGACGACCTACGGAAGTAGAAATTTGTAGTAACTTAGTAGAAATTTGTAGTAACTTAGGTCGTAGACGACGTAAATAAGGTCGTAAACGACCTTCGGAAGGTCGGGGTTCAACATCAAATTGTATATATTTACGTGATTTATAGGTCACCGCTACGCGGCTGGTATGTTTTCGGTGCTTGGTTCGTGCTACAAAGAGGATGCAGCTACGCAGCTGGGGAAAATTACGAATTACGATTTACGAATTACGATTTTTTTTGCATAAAAAGAAAAGTTAGTAACATAGCGAAAACCTATATGTAGAAACAAAACGACAAAGCAATCTTATACAATTTTAACAGTCGTGTAGTGACGACCTCTTTGTAGAAAAACAACAACACCCAACATAAACCGCGTAGCGGTGACCTATTTATAATTGTCAACAATGTTAAATTTATCTTTTTTGTAAATCTGTATTATTTTTTTATTTTAAAAAAATACTTTAATACGAACGATGATTTATTCTGTTTTATATAAATAAAGGAAATTACTGAATTGCTTTAGAATTAAAGGCATCATTTTGTTTTTATAAATACTGCTAATATGTCATTTTATTATTATAAAAGCTTTGATAAAAAAGAAGCCTCCGTGAAATTAATCACGGAGGCCTCGAGTTATTATGAAATCAATTTACTTTTAAATGTTATTTAAGAGTAAATGGATTTACAGATCCTGCTCCGATATTTAAGTTGTCGAAGACTATTGATAAGTCAAAGATATTGGCAACACCATCACCATTTAAGTCTTCTAGGATATAACCTATTGGTGCATTTGGATTGTTAAGCATATCAAAAACATCTGATAAGTCGAAAATGTTAAGTGTACCATCTTTAACAATATCTCCCGACCATATTAAACTTCCAACATAAGTATTATTATTAGTAACTTCGAGCATATTGCCAGCAAACTGATTGGATGCAGGATGTGTATAGAAGTTATAATTAATAAGTGTGTCAGAGAAGTTAATAGAATCGCTCCAAGTATCTGTACTATTCCTATGAACTATTACTATATAGTTATACGCATCAATACATGATGGTAGATTAAGTTCGCTAATAGTACCGTTTTCGGATAACTTAAGGTTATGGAATTCGGCAAGTACATTATAATTTGGAGCTTTTAGGCTTCGAATTAATAGACTAATAGTATCGACAGCTGGTGGATTTATAAACTTTTGAACCATATCGTCAATATTAGGATCGTATTCCATTGTTGGATACATTAAGCTATTACCATCATATAAGCCTTGAATCATTGCATGTGTTCTTAGCTTTTTATTAGTAACAACATTAATGTATTTAGAAGAAGC
>CAYRBL010000132.1:4877-8702 GCA_964422385.1 uncultured Bacteroides sp. | reverse complement strand
TGGAGTTTTACAAGCCTGCTTATTCTATTTCCAAGTTTCTTTTCGAGAACGAAAGTCTTCCCGATCCTTTGTTCGACTCTTGTCCGGCTTGCAAAACGGAGTGGGCTTTTGATTATACCGGTCAAATTTACTCTTGCACCGCTACCGTTGGCAAACCTGGGGAGGAATTAGGAACATTTTACCCTAATGTTAGCCTTAAAAAGGATATGGCTGATAAATGGGAGAGTCGCGATGTTACAACTATTCCTGAATGTGCTTCTTGTAGTCTTCAACTTGCTTGTGGTGGGGGGTGCGGATCGGTTGCAAAGAATAAATCAGGCGAAATTTGCTCTACAGATTGTCGTCCGATTAAAGAATTATTGGAGTTAGGCTTTTCTGCTTACTTCGAAAATAATTAATTTTTAAAAGAAATTTTTATACTTAAAATAATGAAAGAAATAATGACAAGCGAATTTGATTCGGAAGTGATAAAAGGGGGCAAAGTTGTCCTTGATTTTTATTCCACCGAATGTCCACCCTGTGAAGCGGTGGCTCCAAAGTTTGAGGGACTGGCCAATCTTTATGGCAACGACATTAAATTCCTTAAAATATTCAGACAACAGAACCGAGAACTAGCCGAACAGTTGGGTGTAAAGTCTTCTCCGAGTCTTTTGTTTTTTGATAACGGTATTCAAGTTGGAAATATGCTTTCTGGGGGCATCAAACGTAGTGAAATTATTACTGAACTTGATAAAATGATACCTGAAAAGAGGGTTGCCGAAATAAAATCTAATATTAAACCTATAGTTTCCGAGTACGATGTAGTGATTCTTGGTGCAGGACCTGGCGGACTGACTGCCGGATTGTATCTTTGCCAGGCCAAGATCAACACGGTGCTTATAGATATCGCTTTACCGGGTGGCCAGGTTTCTACTACCCACGAAGTTTCAAACTATCCTGGTTTCATTGAGCCTCAACCGGGTTATATGCTTTCTCATAATATGTCGGAACAGACTAAAATGTGTGGCACAGCCTATAAAGTGGCTGTGGATGTTACTCAAATTAATTTAGAAACTAAGGAAATTATTATTGATGAGCTCGAAACTATTAAAGCTAAAAAGATAATCATTGCTACAGGTACTTCGCCGAATCTTATGGGAGCTCCTGGGGAAAAGGAACTGAAGGGAAAGGGTATTTCTTACTGTGCTACCTGTGATGCGAAGTATTATGGGGATAAAGAAGTGGTGGTAATCGGGGGCGGGAACTCTGCCGTAGAGGAAGCCGACTTTATAAGCAAGTTTGCGAGTAAGATTACGATGGTTCACCAGTTTGATGCCTTTACAGCTAACAAGCAAGCTCAGGAAAAGATATTGGCCAACCCTAAAGTGAATGTTTTATTTGAATACGAACCCCGTTCTTTTACTCGCGAGGGGAATAAAATGATTACAGAAGTAGAAAATCTGAAAACTAAGGAGCGTACACAGCTTATTAGTGATGGCGTTTTTGTTTTTATTGGGATGAAACCGAACATTGATTTATTCAAAAATAAATTGGAACTCGATCAATGGGGGTATATTAAGACGGATGAGGATATGCGCACGAGCATGCAGGATATTTATGCAGTTGGCGACGTTATTAGTAAGAAGTATCGCCAGATAACTACAGCGGTTGCCGATGGAACCATTGCTGCCATCGCTATTGCTAAGGAAATGAATTAATCTTTTAATAAAAAAACATATATGAATACAAATAATTTTATTCTTGAGCAACAAAGTCCTTATGACGTTGCTACGACTGTTGAAAAAATTACAGCGGAAGCCTCTAAGTTAGAATGGCAAAACCCTGCAACACACAATTTGCAGCAATCTTTGGCCAAGGCTGGTCAGGAAGTGGACCCTGTGCAGGTTATTGAGATATGCAAACCTGAGTTTTCGGGTAAGATGCTAAGTAAAAATGATGAAAGAATTGTTTCGGTGATGATGCCATGTCGTATTTCTGTTTACCAAAAGGAAGATGGGAAAGCTTATATTAGTTATATGAATATTAGCGCGATGTCTGTTGGGATGCCGGTTTCTGTAGTGGAAGTTATGCAGCATGCTGCCGACGAAATGACTGCTATAATTAATACAGTTGTGGCTTCAGTTTAAGCAAATGTTTTAATTTATAACTTGGTTTTTCATAAAAATAAAAGCCGATGTTCTTTTGGACATCGGCTTTTCTTTTTTGAGCTATCTAAAAGATTTATATACCTATTGTTGCGTCTTTTATTATATGATTAAAAGAGTCTATTTATGCATCAAAATCCTCTCTCGATTCATAAGAATCATCTTTTGAAATATCATTATCTTTCAAAAAGTCTTTTTCCTCTTTATTAGTATCCTTTTTTTTGTTTTTATACAGTTTAAAAAGTTTTCGTAACTTTGGATTTTCCTCATATATTATTTTAGAGCTCTTACTAATCATTGAAGTGTCTGTCCAAATAGAGTTTAAATTATTAATTCTATCTTCGGTCGACAATCCTCTTGTGCCTACTTTATCATTTTGTATTTCTTTGGCCGTATCTATATTATCTGCGGCTATTTTCAGTCCATCTATCTCTGCTTGAGTAGTTCCTTTGGCTATTAAAAGTGCTTTGTTGGCCGTTAGGGAGCACATATTGTATGCTTGGATCAACAATTTGGGCAATTTTTCTTGTGATGCTCTTTGTTTTTGATACAAATTGAGCCCAAATTGTTTGTATTTGGCATTATTTTTAGGAAAAGCCATCTTCAAATACAATGACATACCCTGTAATTTGTTTCTTCCGGTCCCCATTGCTACTTCCACGTTTTCTGTCAAACCTTGTTGTTTTAATAGAAAAGCTTTATCTGTATTAATAATATTACAAGCATCTATTTTTTGTTGCAATTCGGTTTCAAAAGGCAGCTGAAATATTGTATATCTACTTGTAAAGTCGTTTCGATGCTCCTTAAAAAGATCAAGTATTGATTGACTTTTACTTACCATTGATAAATCGTCCATACGATATATTCTTGTTATTTCATTTTCCATTTATTTTAGTTGTTTTAGGTGTAAAAAGCACCCTATTTATAATTGGTAAAGATACTACAAATATTGCTCATAATTACATTATGATGAAAATATATATTATTTATGTTTTTCGGTATTTTTTTACTGTTATTTATTATTTTTTTAATGTTGATAATTTATTTTATGATGTTTGTTTTTATTTTTATGATATGAATAAAAATTTATATCATAATGATTTTAAAAAGGAAGTTTTAAAATAATAGTTAGAAGAAATGCTTTTATTAATAAAAAAAATAAAAAGAAATATGCTTAACGCAAAATAGTATTTGCAAGAGGCATTACTAATTAGTAACGCCTCTTGCAAATAGTGTAACACTTTACCCATATTTCGAAACACATTGAGCAAATAGTAAATTATTTCTTGCTTTTAGTATGTCGGATTAAACCATTAACATTTTGCTATAAGCACAAATAGTTTCATCATACCCATATTATAAGTTGCGTTAAGCAAAAGCAGTAGTATCTTGTGCAAATACTATTTTATTATTTGCCATAAGGCGAAAGCATAAATAAGATAAATTAGGATGAGAAAAGGTAAATTATTTTAGTTATTAAAATTGTTATAAATTGCGGTGGGAATAATTTTCCTGACAGGTTTCCCCTCCTGTCAGGTATAAATAAAAGAAAGTTTATGTAATAGATACGTTTTAATTTAAAAAAATGAAATTTTAATGTACATTTATACCTGACAGGAGGGGAAACCTGTCAGGATAGCACAATACACATTCTTTTCATTCATCCCTTAAAACCTTTTTT
>CAYRBL010000132.1:0-4777 GCA_964422385.1 uncultured Bacteroides sp. | reverse complement strand
TATATCGTAATACTGACAATGCTTTTCGTACTGTCGACCTTCAATATAAAAGCACAGAAAAACGCTGACTCGACAAGGGATTATAAAAATAATGCTGCGTGGATTGGTATGATAGATAATCCAAACACTAATTATTATGAGGCGATCAAAGCATTTGATACGTATTTTCAATACCATAGGAAGCCAATGGACGAAGATGCTCAGAAATCGGATGCCAAAGATGAAAAAGAAGGCGAAAATACAATGGAAGCCGACCTCGAATACCTGAAAACTCTAAGCCAACAAGAGCTGCATGAGTACGCTCAACTGAAATATCAGGTAAAAAGATTTGAAAACTGGATACGGGAAATGAAACCTTTTGTGCAAGACGATGGGCGCATATTAACTGACGCGGAACGCATGGAAATTTGGAAAAAACAACAGGACGAACTGAAGAAACAACAAAAATAAGAACCATATTAAAGTAATTTAAACATGAAAAAAATAATACTTATATATATTTGCTTCTTATTTATTTCGATTAACATAATTGAAGCACAAACGAACAACTGGAGTGCGGTGTCGCCAACTAAATTTCCTACGAACGTAAGCGGACAAATACATGGCATTAGTCGCGTAAGCCAGATGAAGTTTCACAGTACTAATTCGCTTAAGATGTATGCTGTGAGCGCAAGAGGCGGACTCTTTATTACGAGCGACGGGGGAACAAATTGGAGCGTCGCACCTGGCACGGACTTCATGCCATACCAGAGATTGGCCTCCGTATGCGTGGACTACACCAATGATCAGATAATTTACCTTGGCACAGGCGATCACGACTACTATTATAATGGTACGGGCGTGTGGAAATCGACGGATGGTGGGCAAACTTTTGTGCAAACAAGCCTCAATAACCAGATGATTGTAGATATGATAATGGACCCGAACGACCATAACGTGATAGTAGCTATCACTAATGCCGGAATATATAAAACATATAACGGCGGAACTACCTGGTTTCTCAAATCGGTAGTGCGTACCTTCGATGATCTGCAACGTAAGGCCGCAACGAACTCTCGTACACTGTTTGCAGCAACTACAGATACCGCTTTTTATGTTTCGAATGACTTTGGATCAACCTGGACACAAATAAATACAGGACTAACCTTGCCTGCGGGTGTTACAAACGGCAATGGATGTAGAATAGGAGTTACTCCAGCTGATAGTAATGTCGTTTACTTTGGTATGGTGGGCAATGGAGGTATGCTATATAAATCTACAAATGGTGGGACGTCTTTTGCAGCAGTAAAAACTGCTGCATCACCTTATATAACGTATTATACAAACCTATCAACGGACGTTGGACAAGGAGATTATAACTATGCAATAGGTGTTGATCGCGTAAATCCTAATATTGTGTACGTAGTGGCACATGCAGTGTGGAAATCAACAGATGGAGGGACCACATGGACGCAATTAACAGACTGGTGGGCTAAAGTACATACCGATATGCATCAAATAATAACTTCGCCATATAATAATAATCAGTTGTGGAATATGAATGATGGTGGAGTGTGGCTAAGTATGGATGGGGGCAATACCTGGACACCCAAAAGCGATGGTTTGTATGGTGTAGAGATATATCATGGCAATTGCAGCCCTACCCGAAGGGACGTAATTAGTATTGGAACACAAGATAATGGGGAATTATATTCCACTTCTTCGGGTTGGTTTACCAATAGGGGAGGAGATTGGGGCAATAATTGTATTTTTGATTACCGACCATCGAGTACGATGGTATATTATTTGGGAAATAATAAAAGAAGAACAGTAATAGGTAGCGAATCGACCTATGGATTTCCCGGAGGAACAATAACAAAGCTTGCTTTTAATAGAACAAATATAGATTTGGGTTTCGCAGCAGACTCCAATATCTATCGAACAGTAAATTTAACTGCAGGAACGCCTACCTGGACTAAAATAAACACCTTAGGTAAAAAAGTAATGGCTATGCATTCGTCGCTGGCAGACTCCAATAAGTTATTTTTTATTACAAGTGATCAAAAAATATACGTAAGTACTAATGCATTGAGCGCTTCGCCTACTTTTACGTCTTATAATTTGCCAAGTGTAAGTAATTCGCTGGCAAATATTACAACTATTAAATCAAATACTAACGTGGTGTATATCACTTGCAATACCAAGGTGTATAAATCGAGCGATTATGGTGCAACTTGGACCAATATTTCATACAATTTGCCATCAGTAAATCATATAGGACTCTTATCTGATGAATATTATTCGGTAAATGAGTTGGTATTTATCGGAAGTAATAATAGTGTGTATTATAAAAGGCAAAATGATGTTTCGTGGACGTTATATAGCTCCGCATTACCATCGCGACCAACCTTAAATGATCTTTCGATTTATGATAATGGAACAAGTAATACTGTATTGCGAACTTCAATTTATGGTAGAGGTATGTGGGAGGCATCTATAGCATCGCTAAGGCAAGTTACTGCTAGTTTTAGGATAGATGCAAACACAATATGTACCGATACGATGACACATTTTGTAGATGTGTCGACTGGAAGTATTACATCACGTCAATGGAGCTTCCCAGGAGGTGTTCCAAGTACTTCTACAGCACAAAATCCGAACGTTTATTATCAAAATCCGGGTATTTATTCAGTAACATTAACAGTAAGCGATGGCACAAATAACTCCACAGTTACCACACAAAATGCTATAAGTAATCAAGGCTTGAGTTTGCCTTTTACAGAAGGTTTCGAAAATGGTTTTCCGCCTGCAAGGTGGACTTTAATGGACGAAAATCTCGACGGGAATACGTGGAGTGCCGGCAATGGAGTAGGGGGTTATGGTTTAAGTTCGAATTGCATGTTATATGATAATTATAACATAAACGCACCTGCGGCAAAGGACGAAATTAGGAGTGCGAATATCAATTTGGTAGGATATAATAGTGCTTATTTAAAGTTTGATGTTGCCTATGGATTTTATGCAAGTAATTATTCGGATACTTTAGTTGTAAAAGTTTCGACGGACTGTGGTAGTAAGTTTACGAATGTGTATTATAAAGGTGGTGTAAGCTTATCTACACTTAGTACTACCAATTATTTTACGCCGACATCTACACAATGGAGAACCGATAGCATAAATTTGAATGCTTATGTTGGAAATAGTGTGATTATTTCTTTTCAGAATATAAATGACTATGGAAATTCTTTGTATCTCGATAATATTATGCTTACAGGCACTGTCGCAGCTAATGCAGGTGTTGATAAAGTAGTTTGTAAGGGTGCAATTACGCAGTTGGGGACTCCCAAAGTTAATGGAATAAGTTACCAATGGCTGCCAACTACAGGATTAAGTTCGCCGACCTTAAGTAATCCGATGGATACTGCTAATGTGAGTACTACTTATGTGTTAACTGCTACGCATAGCCAGTCGGGGATTGCGAATAAGGACACCGTTACGGTTACAGTTACTCCATATCCTGATGCAGCAGGTATAATTACGGGGCCGGTTAATGTGCAGAAGAATCAGACGAATATAAATTATTCGGTAGCTGCCATCCAGAATGCGACTTCCTATATCTGGGCAGTTCCAACTGGTTTCACAGGGGCGAGCAGCACTAATAATATTGTGTTGAATGCTGGTGCAAATGCTTCAAATAGTGTTTTAACGGTGAAAGGTCATAATACTTGTGGGGATGGTGGTATAAAGAGTTTTGATATTAAAGTTATAAAGAAGCTGGCTGTTAAGTTATGGCTGCAAGGCTTGTATGATATGTCGCTTCATAATATGATAAAGGTTCAAAACTTAAATGGAGATCAGTTTGGAAGCGACACAACAGATATAGTTTATCTATATTTGGCGCAAAAGAACTTCCCATATAGTTATACTGATACCAATATAGCGGCACTTAAAACCAATGGTGTTGCCTACACTCAAATTAGATCGACAGTTGCTGACTCTAGTTATATTGTAATAAAACATAGGAATTCAATGGAGACCTGGAGTACGAAAGCTGTCAATTTTAATACGGATAGTATTTATTATGATTTTACAAACTCGATTAATAAAGCGTATGGCGATAATTTAATGTGGGTAAGTCAGGGTGCTTATGCGATTTATAGTGGCGATACATATCAGGATGGAGTAATTAATATATTTGATTTGTCGGATGTATTCGATTACATAAACGATCCTATGGCAACTGAAGGATATAGTGTTGAAGACTTAAACGGAGATGGTGTAGTTAATATATTTGATCTGGCAATGGTGTTCGATAATGTGAATTTGGGTGTAAATATTATTAGTCCTATGTTCCCATTAAAGAAATAAAATAAATATAGGCATAAATGTCTTGTTTTAAACCTGTTTTTTATTATTTATTAAAATAAATAAGATTTCTTAGTGCTGGTATGGTATTAATTTATAATTTTGACAACTAATAATAGACTTTATACAGTTTAAATGTCAAAAAAAATTAATATCTCATGAAGAAATTATACCTTTTATTGATAAGCATTCTATGCTTATTTTCCGTACTTAAAGCTCAAAAAGAAATTGACTTTAATAATTTTCCATTACTGCATTCTTCAGGAAAGATTCCTGATGATATTACCAAAATGTATATGGAAAAATACAATGAAGACAAGAGTACAATGGATAATAGTGGTAAAAGAGCAGAACGAAAAGCTAAAGATCAGTTCCTTTTGGAAAGTAATTATTATTTAAACCAGCTTTTGATAAGTGGAAAGATACTATTTAA
>CAYRBL010000131.1:0-8720 GCA_964422385.1 uncultured Bacteroides sp. | reverse complement strand
AAAATTAATAAATATGGAAAAAATAAAAAGAAATTTACTTATACTTATGATTTTACTATCATTAAGTTGTAAAAAAGAAAAACATGATTATATTACATTTTATAATAAATCTAATAAATCAATATATATATCAAGATCTAATTCATATCCTGATACATTGTTATTTTGTCCAATTGAAGGGGAAATATTATCTGGGAAAATTCAGAATATAGGAAGTTGTCGAGATGGTTGGGAGGAAATTTTTAAAGAAATTAGTGTTTTACAAATTTTTGTAATAAATGATTCTATTGCAGAAACACAATCATGTGATACAATTCGAAAGCATAATATGATATTAAAAAGATATTCTTTAACATATGATAATTTACAAAATATGAATTGGACAATAACATATCCATAAATTTCAAATAAATAAAATTAAATTAAAAATATACTAATATTTTTCCAAATCCTGTTACCAATGAACTTACAATAGAGCTAGAAGGGAATAAAGGAAAAATTGCTTTTGAAATCTTTAATTTAATTGGTCAATCTATTTACAAAGGAAACTTAATATAGAAAATCATTGTTCAAACTTCAAGCTTTGCACCGGGTGTTTATGTGATAAAACTTAATAACGGAAAGGTGTTTGAGTTTAAAAAGATTGTGAAGGAGTAAGACCTCTCCTAAATCCTCTCCAAAGGAGAGGACTTTAAAACACAAAAGGCTAGTATCTGATAGATATTAGCCTTTTGTGTTTTTGTTTAGATACTGAATTAAATTAAACTTCAATTATAATTGTAAAAGAAATCATATCACCTCTTCGAGGTTTTGGCTTCATGGTTAATTTATTTTCTACAATCATTGCACTCCTTCGGAGTTTATTGGACCTCTCCTAAATCCTCTCCAAAGGAGAGGACTTTAAACGAATTACGGGAGAAGTGCTTAAAATTGAAAGAGATTGCTTCGCTTAGCTCGCAATGACGGGCGCGTTTAATTGCAATGAAAGAGCCGTTATCAAACAAATGATAACGGCTCTTCGTATTTATATCCGCTAAACATTTTTTCTTTAAAACATCCCCCTAACCCCCTTCAAAGGGTGAATAAAACAAATTAATTGGAAGCTTATTAAAAATGACTTAACAATTAATTAATGTAAGGTTAATATTAGCTTAACGCAAAGTACATTTTTCTGTTCTAATTTTGCAGCATCAAAAATTAAAAATGAATTTTAACAAATAACAAAATAAATAAAATGAAAAAAGTTAGTTTACTCGTAATGATTTTAGGTTGCTTTTTATTAACAAATAAAATAAAGGCACAAACAAATGAAGAATTGAATGAAAAAGTATCAACCGTAAAAGATCGTGTAGATGGTGTTGACGAAAGATTGACAACAGTAGAAAATGATGTAGCAAAATTAAAAAAGATTAAATTATCAGGTTATATTCAATCTGAATTTAATTATTATGAAAACAAAGCACTTTACCCATCAAACCAATTTTCAATAAGAAGAGCAAGGTTAAAAGCTACTTATGAAGCAGCAGACGGAGTTAAATTTGTTTTACAACCTGATTTTGCACCAGGTTCTCTTTCATTAAAAGATGCATATGTTGTTTTAAATGATCATTTCATTAATGAAGGTCCTTTAAGTAAAACATTCAGTTTTTGGGCTGGTAAATTTAATCGTCCAAACTATGAAGTTGAATATTCATCAAGTCAACGTGAAGTTGCAGAACGTTCTTTAGTAATAAGAACATTATATCCAGGTGAACGTGCTATTGGTTTTAAATTAGAAGTTGCTCCACAGAATGTTCCTTTAAAAGTTCAGTTTGCTATTTTTAATGGCAATGATGGAGGTTTTAATCAATTTGCTGATACAACAGGTAAAGTAGCTAGTAACGTTATAGAGAATAAAGACTTTGATGGTTTTAAAGATTATATGGCACGTGCTACTTATTCATTTAAATTCGGATCATTTGGAGGTCTTGATATAGGTGCTCATGCATACTTTGGTTCTTTAAGGTCAACTGCAAATGCAACTTTACATAGTGATTATGCAACAGTAGATACCATTAAATATGGTGATGCTATTTCTAAAAATTGGTTTGGAGCGGAATTCCAGTTCTTTGCTGATATTTTAGGTGGTATGTCTTTAAAAGGAGAATATATTACAGGTAAAAATGCAACATTAGGAGGAACAAAAGTTGGAAGCAATGTATTACCTAACTTCCAAAATAACTTTGCAGGTTACTACTTATATTTAATTAAAAACATAGGTACAAAAAACCAATTCGCTTTTCGTTATGATTTTTATGATCCAAATACTGATGTTACAGGTTCGGATGTAAAAGTTTTAAAATATGCTGGTAGCAATGCAAAGAAAATAACTCCTATGATGACAAGTAAAAGCGATTTAGCTTACACAACTTTAACTTTTGCATGGAATTATTATTTTGACGAAAACATTAGAATAACTTTATCTTATGCTTATGTAATGAATGAAAAAGTTGGTAAAAGTGCAGCAGGAGTTTCAAATCTAACTGAATCATATACTAACCCTGATGGAACTACTGGTTGGATTAATGATTATAGCCATATATTTAACCAAAATCAATTAACTCTAAGATTACAAGCTAAATTTTAAGTAAACAGTATATCTTAAACAATAATTCTTAAACAATAATAATATTTAAAAAAATGAAAAAATTAAACGTAAAGAAAATAGCAACGATACTATCAATAGTAGTTGTAATGATAATAAGCTTCTCTTTCCTTGCTCCTTCTCGTATCACAGTAAAAGGTTCGGATACTATGGTAATCTTAGGTCAGAAATGGGCTGAAGTTTATATGAAATCTAATCCAAACACTAACATCCAAGTTACAGGTGGTGGTTCAGGAACAGGAGTGTCTGCTTTAATTAATGGTTCGACTGACATTTGTAACTCTAGTAGAAAAATGAGTGCATCAGAAATCAATAAACTTAAAGAAAGATACAATACTTTAGGAATAGAGATTCCATGTGCTAAAGACGGTATAACTATATATGTAAATCCTGCTAACAAAATTCACGAACTTACCATAAAACAATTAAGCCTTATCTTCTCAGGTAAGATTAGGAACTGGAAAGAAGTAGGTGGTGCTGATGCTGAGATTAAATTATATGGTCGCGAAAACAGTTCGGGTACTTATGTATACTTTAAAGAAGCAGTTGTTAAAGCTGACTATGCTCCAAGTTGCCAAACATTACCAGGAACAGCAGCAGTTGTTAATGCTGTTAAAAAAGATGCTTTAGGAATTGGTTACGGTGGTGCAGCTTATGCAACAGGTATCAAAATTGTTAAAGTAAAGAAAGATGATAAGAGTATGGCTTACGAAGCAAGTGCTGAAACAATAAAGAATAGTCAGTATCCTATTACACGTTACCTTTATATGTACGTTAGAAATAGACCAACTGGTGAAATTAAAAAATATATCGATTGGATATTAAGCGCAGAAGGACAAAAATTAGTTACTGAAATGGGATACTTCCCTGTTAAGTAATAAAACTAAACTTAAATAGTTAATAAATGAAATCAGGAGGCATTTAATTTAAACAAATGCCTCCTGATTTTCGTTATTAATAGAGTTAGATAATAAACCTGAATAAAAAACCTATGAGTCTATTTAAAAAGAAAACAATACCAGAGCAAACCAGCGGTATTACTTTTAACAAAAAGAAAATACGATGGGATGACTTTATTGCTGAAAAGGTGATAAAAGGTGTTGCTTTTTTATCAATAACAATTATTGTACTTATCTTTTTCTTCGTATTCCGCGAAGCAGTACCTATTTTCACATCTAATAAAGCTCCTGAAAAAGCTAAAGCAGATACTACTGCAATAAATAAAACTACAGCTACTACTGATGCTAATAAACAGGGAACTTATGGTTCGGATGATGCAACCTCAGCACCTAAACAAGAAACTTATGGAACAGATGTAAAAGATAATGCACCTAAACAAGAGCAATACGGAACACAAACAAATGATGCTCCAAAGCAAGAACAATATGGTGTAACTACCGATTCACCAAAGCAGGAACAATACGGTACTCAATCTGCTGATGCACCCAAACAAGAACAATATGGTGCAACCACAGAAGAACCTAAACAACAAGAACAATACGGAGTAGAAACTCCAAAAGATACTACAACAGCAATTGCCGAAAATATTACAGGAAGTACAAGTGAAGGTTCGCATACCGACGATAATAATAGTGCATTAAAAACATTAAAGTCGAAAGACTGGCAACCTGTTTCAGAAAATCCTCGATATGGCTTGCTTCCATTACTATTAGGTACATTAAAAGTAACAATTATCTCTATGCTTTTCGCAGCTCCTTTAGCAATATTTGCAGCTTTATATACTGCAATATTTGCAAACAAAAGATTAAAAGAAATAATAAAACCAGCTATCGAAATATTAGCAGGTTTTCCATCAGTAGTTATAGGATTTTTCGCTTTAATGGTATTGGCAACAGTATTGCAGGAAGTATTTCACTACAGCAGCAGATTAAATGCATTTGTGGGAGGTATTGCAATGGGTTTGGCGGCAATACCTATTATATATACCATCACAGAAGACGCTTTGAGTGCTGTGCCCAAAACATATTACGAAGCTAGTTTGGCTTTAGGTGCAAGTAAGTGGCAAACTGCCTTCTTTGTTATGCTACCAGCTGCTACTCCCGGAATATTTGCTGCATTATTATTAGGTATCGGCAGGGTATTTGGCGAAACAATGATAGCATTAATGGCAACAGGCAACGCTGCAATGATGGGTATGAACCCATTTGAATCTGTTAGAACGCTAGCTGCAACAATTGGTGCCGAAATGGCCGAAGTTGTTTTTGGCGACACACATTACAACGTATTATTCCTTATCGGATCAATGCTGTTTATATTCACTTTTGCATTAAATGCAATAGCTGAATTTTATGTTAAAGGAAGATTAATAAAAAGATTTCAGGGGAAATGATAAAGAGTAAAAAAATAGATATAAAGGGTTTTGTTATCGAAGGGATAACTTTATCATCGGCTTTATTTATTATAGCTATCATCATAACCATGCTTGTGGTTATAATAAATGGTAGTAAAGGGATATTGAGCTGGGAATTTTTAACTACATTTCCTAAAGAAGGGATGACAAAAGGTGGGATTTTTCCTGCTATTTTTGGTACCGCTTTATTGGTTATGATAATGTCGATAGCAGCTGTGCCTTTTGGTACCATTACTGCAATATATTTGACAGAATATGCCAAAGAAAATTCTTTCTTTGCCCGCACAATACGCTTTGCAGTAAGAACGCTGGCTGTAATTCCTTCCATTATTTATGGATTGTTTGGCTTAGGTTTCTTCATTAAGTTTGTGGGTGTAAAAATGGACAATCTTTTAATGGGAGGCGAATTAAAATGGGGTCAACCAAATATATTATGGGCAAGCTTGACGATGGCTTTATTGACATTGCCTGTAGTTATAGTGTCAGTTGAAGAGGCCTTAAAGACTATTCCCCGCGATTTGCGTGAAGCTAGTTTAGCTTTGGGTGCTACCAAATGGCAAACAATAAAAAAGGTTGTTATTCCAGGGTCTTTGTCGGGTATTATGACAGGTACTATCCTGGCTGTTAGTCGTGGTGCCGGCGAAGTGGCTCCTATTTTATTTACAGGTGCTGCTTATTATCTAGCCACACTGCCGGGTGCTTTAAGCGATCAGTTTATGGTGTTGGGTTATCATATTTATATTATGTCGACACAATCAGCAAACGTTGATCAGACACTACCTATACAATTTGGTACTACTTGCGTACTACTTTTATTGACCTTTTCCTTAAATATTGTTGCTATTATAATAAGATATAGAATACGTAAAAAGAAATCAAACTAAAATGAAAAACTTAAAAATAAATACTGAAAATTTATACCTTCATTACGGTACCAAACTTGCCCTAAACAATATAACGATGGCTATTCCCGAAAAGAAAGTGACAGCATTCATCGGGCCGTCTGGTTGTGGCAAGTCTACTTATTTAAGAACCCTTAACAGGATGAACGATCTTATTGATTCTGTTAAGATAGAAGGAACTGTGGCTATTGATGGTATTAATATTTATGATAAAAATATAGATGTTGTCAATCTTCGTAAGAAGGTGGGGATGGTGTTTCAGAAATCAAATCCATTTGCAAAGTCTATTTTCGAGAATGTGGCTTATGGTCCACGTATTAATGGCATTAGTGATAAAATTCAATTAACAGAAATCGTAGAAAAAGCTTTGCAGAATGCAGCTATCTGGGATGAGGTAAAAGATAGATTACACGACTCAGCGTTGGGTTTATCAGGTGGTCAACAACAGCGTTTATGTATTGCCCGCACCTTGGCAGTTAACCCTGAAATAATTTTAATGGATGAACCTGCAAGTGCTTTAGATCCACTTTCAACTGCAAAAATTGAAGAATTAATTGTTGAGTTAAAAGAACAATATACCATTGTTATTGTTACTCATAATATGCAACAGGCCGCACGTATAAGCGATCTTACTGCCTTTTTCTATCTTGGTGAATTGATAGAATTTGATAAAACAAAGAAGATATTTACCAATCCTGAAAAGAAACAAACGGAAGACTATATTACTGGTCGTTTTGGTTGATTTGTTTTTAATAAAAGGATAGAAAAATTTAATATTTATATTTTTTATAATGAAATAAAATTGGATTTAATACAATGGAACAACATAGGATTTTTGATACAGAACTAGAGAAATTAACTAAAAGAGTTACGCAAATGAGCGAACTCGTAAACCAACAAGTAGCTAACACATTACATGCACTTATCAATAATGATATTGAACTTGCATCTCAGATTATTGAGAACGATACTTTAGTTGATAAACTAGATGTAAAAATTGATAAACTTTGTCAGAATATATTTGCTTTGCAACAACCAGTTGCTTCTGATTTAAGATTTATTCTTTCATCTCTAAAAATTAACAATGACTTGGAGCGTACAGGAGATCATGCTGTTAGTATAGCAAAAAGAATCGATGCTATTGCAGAATATCCTGAAATTTTAGAAGAATTAGGATTAAATGAAGTTTGTATATCAACCACATTATTGTTTAAAGATGTAGTTAATCTTGTTAAAACCCATAATATCGTTTTATCAAATGATATTTATGGTAATGCTGCTAGTATAAAAGATAAATGTCATGAGATTTCGAGTAAGATATTGGAGGAAATGATGCAGAAATCAGAGGTAATTATAGTGGCCACCAATATTATGGTTATTGTTAACCTGATTGAACGCATCGCAAGCTATTCTACCAATATTGCCGAGTCAATCGTGTTTGTGGTGGATGGAAAGATTGTAAAACATAAGAAGAAGTTTTATCAATCTTTAGACGATAATTCGACTGAAGAAGAGGAGGAAAACAATTAGAAGTCAATTCTCCTGTCAGGTTTCCCCTCCTGACAGGTTTAATTAAATAAAATAGCATACCTGTCAGGAAAGAAAAAACCTGACAGGAAATATTAAAAAAAACTTCCCACCTTTTTGTCTTCTTATTGCAAAACAATATTTATTTTTTTATAGCGTTTTTTTAAAGATTAAAATAAATATTATGAAAAAAATCACGCTTGTTAGTATTGCTTTTGTTTTTATTTTTAGTTTAAATGTTTTTTCTCAAAAGAAAATAAAACTCAGTAAAGAACTCAAAGATTTTGTTTTTATTCCGGCAGGCGAAGTCTTTACGGATACTACTTATTCTACCGTTAAAGATACTACTGTTTACACTTTTGTGAATTTTAAAAATCCTTATTCTATTAATTCCTTTTATATTTCGTCAGGCGAAATTACCAATATCCAATACCGTGAGTTTCTTGATTCGTTGAAAAATGATAATGAGTTAGAAAAGCTAAAGATTGCTCAGATTGACGACAATCAGTGGGATCATTTCTTCGCTTTGCGCTATCAACAACCTATGGTAACTACCTATAGTAAGCATCCTGCTTATAATAATTATCCTGTTGTCAATATTTCGTATGATGCTGCACTGCTGTATTGTGAGTGGCTTACAAATAAATATAATCGTATTAATAAAAATAAAAACATTACATATAATTTCTCATTGCCTACAAAGCTACAATTTATCAGGGCTGCTAGAGGCAACGCTAAGACAGAATATTCTTGGGAGAGTCCGCATTTGATGGAGAAATGTTATTTCTGCAATTTCAGGAACTATAATGCCGAAAATGTGCACTATAACTCAGAAACCAAGAAATACGAAATTGTGAATACTTTTATGAGCGAAGCAAGTGACAATGACCTTACAGCTCCAGTTTTTTCGTACTGGCCCAATAAGTTTGGAGTATATAATATGTGTGGCAATGTAGCCGAAATGATATTGGAGAAAGGCGTAGCAATGGGTGGTAGTTTTAAAGATTCGGGCTATGATGTACGCGTGGTTTCTACGCAAAAGTATAACAATCCAGCACCTTATCTTGGTTTCAGGCCGGTGCTAATTGTGACTGTAAAGGAATAGGTTTTTAGCTGTTTAGGTATTTAGACTTTTAGGAATAACGATCTCACATCAACCCTCTCCTAAAAATAAGAGGGTAGGAGTGAGGTAAGTTTTTTTACTTATTTATACTTTTTGCGATGGTATATTTCTCGATTTCCCTTGCTAACTTTTTTACTAATTTAGGAGGAAAGT
>CAYRBL010000130.1:0-8722 GCA_964422385.1 uncultured Bacteroides sp. | reverse complement strand
GATAGCTTCAGGTGACTGGAGTTCAGACGTGTGCTCTTCCGATCTGTAAACCTTGCCGGTTTCGATTTTATTAGCGATAATCCTTGGGGCGACTTCTCTGATACTAAAGAAATCTATTTTAAAATTCGTCATACGCCCGATTTTACCAAAGGAATACTTGAAAAAATAGGCGATATTTACCGTATTACTTCCCAAGATAAGATTCAAGGTATTGCTGCAGGCCAATTTGGAGTTATTTACGACGATAAACACGAGCTTTGTCTGGGTAGTGGTATGATTATTTAATTTAATTGTTTTAAATTTTTTTCCCGCTAAGGGGAAACATATTTTTATAATACTATTTTAATGCAAAAAGAGGATTGTTTTTATTTAGGAAAGATTACGAAGCCTTTTGGATACAAAGGCGAGCTTATTATTTGGTTTGATGCTGACGATCCTTCATACTATGCTAAGCTTCAATCGGTGTTGGTGGAGCTTAAAACAGGTTTGGTTCCTTTTAATATCAAATCGATGAAGTTTAAGAACACCATTAATGCCATTATTAGCTTCGAAGATTTGAATCCGGATGCCGCTTTGACCCTTGTGGGAAAAGATTTGTATCTTCCTTTAAAGATGTTGCCAAAATTAAAAGGCAATAAGTTTTATTTTCACGAGGTGATGGGCTTTAGTGTTATTGATACCAATCATGGCAACATCGGAATCATTGATAAGATACTCGATTATCCTGCTCAACCTATTATGCAGGTGCTTAATCCCAATAAAAAAGAGATTTTAATACCCATTATCGACCAAATTATAATTGAAGTAGACCGTAGCAAAAAGGAAATGCACGTTGTATGTCCTGATGGCCTCATCGAACTATACATATAACTCTATTTAATGTCATTTAAGTTTAAACAATTCGACGTTTCTGACGATAGGTGCACGATGAAGGTCGGTACGGATGCCGTTTTGCTCGGTGCTTTAGCTCCGGTGGACGAAATTGGCAGCATTTTGGACGTTGGCACAGGTAGTGGCCTCATTGCTTTGATGCTTGCGCAACGTAGCAATGCTTCGATTGACGCTGTCGAAATTGATTTGGACGCTGCCGAAGAGGCAAAACATAATTTTGATGCAAGTAAGTGGTCTGATAGGCTTTTGGCACATCATAGCAGCATTCAAAATTACATTAAAAGCTGTGGAAAACTCTATGATTTAATTGTAAGCAACCCTCCTTACTTCATAAATTCGTTAAAATCGGACGATACCAAGCGCAATGTTGCCCGTCACGCCGATAGTTTGCCTTTTTGGGAGCTTGCCTACAGTGTAAAGGTGTTATTAAAACGCGATGGACGTTTTTGCATCATTCTTCCTGAAAACGAAAGCAATATTTTTAAAGATATTGCCTTATCTTATGATCTTTTTTGTAGTAAAAAGGTTGATATTATACCCAAAATGGATCGTGGTTGCAACAGAATTATTTCAGAATATCAGCTATCACATCATAATTTTGAAAGCTCGAACCTTGTTATTCGCAATTGCGACAATACATATACTGATGCATATATTCAACTCACCAAAGATTTCTATTTAAACTTTTAATCAGCCTTTCAATACTACGTTACATTAGTTTTTTAATAATGTTCTTATATATTTTAAAATAAATAAGAACATTATAACATAAAAACATAAGAACAATAATATTCTTCTCATTTAGTTTATTTAAAATTTTTATTTAATAAAAAAAGAATATCATATTTTAATAAAAATAGAAAATATGCAAGAAGCGTTACAGTATTTGCACGAGGCATTACTAATTAGTAATGCCTCGTGCAAATACTATTTTGTGTTATGCAAATACCATTTTAACTTAAACTAATACTAATTTGCTTTGCACAATTATAGTCATGTTTTATGCACAAATGTTTTTGCATTAAGCCAAAACCAATTTATATCGTGCAAATACTGTATCAAATTAAACAAATAGTATTTCGGAATATACAAACAGTGATTTACTTCTTCAGAAAGGTAAAATACCTAAATAAGAGTATGTGGAACTAAAAAAAAGAGATAATAATTTTTAAAAAAAGAATTATTAGAAGTGTTTGAAGGATGTTTTTTATGTATAAAACTCTTTTTATTCTTTAAAATCAGGAGAATCGTAAACGTGAGTATGCAATGTGCTTACAATATATTGAAAATCGTTAAAATTATCTATCTCCGGCTTACTCATAACAAACATTGGGACTGCACTTTTATCAGCATCATAAGGTGGTTGTATATATTCTTCGTGGCTAAGTACAAAGCCAAAGTTCTGATAGAATTTAATACGCTTAAAAGAGATGGAATCCGAAGGCAAATCAACTTCTAATACAATTCGAAGCTCCGAATTGTTAATTATATTTTGCAAAACATAGCTTCCTAAACCATTTCCTCTTAGTTCTTCGGCCACCGCAAAGTGTTCGACATACATAAAATCATTAAAATCCCAAGTAGTGATAAATCCAACTAAATCTTTATCAACAAAAATACCTTTTAATTCAAATCTATCGTCCGAAAGCAGCTTAACAACAAGTTTAAAATCGCGTCGTTCATCAGATGGAAACGAACTTTCGTATATTTTTTTTATTTTGTTAAGATATGTTTTATTACTAGATAAAATAGTAGTAAGATGAATCATCGTAAAGTGTTTTTTTTATTAAATAAAAGGAAGAAAAGAGAGTGTTTATAAGAAATTACGCATCATCAAACGAACATAAAAGTAATAATTAAGACGGAATTGACTGTAACCATCCAAACCAGTTTGCGCATAATAGATTTCAAGGCCCGGATCGATGGAAACAGCATTGGATGCGATGATGCTAACGCCCGCACCACCGAAAAAACCGAAGCCAACACCGCCCTGATATACATTATATTCTTGTTGTTGGGTGTTTGGAGTATATTGTTGGTTCATCAGAGTGTTAACAAGACTATATTTAAGGTTGCCAATCTGTATTTCCGATTTCTGAACAGAAGTAGAGCTGATACTTAAGCCCCCTTCGTAATAAAAATTGACCAAATCGCCGAAAGCAATTTGTTTTTGAAAGCCAAAATCAATATAAGTACGTTGTTCGATACCAATAATGGGATAAAAACGGAGCGCAGGTTCAGAAGTAAAGGTAGCAGAGTCTATTGCAAGGGCAAATTGACCTGTAGTATTTAATTTAGCATAGTTAATTTGGACGAAAACACCAAGATTACGCTTGAAATTATATCTAAGATAGAAGCCAATCATCATAGCAAAGTCGTATGACATACTTTCGGGAGGGCGAATGTTGACACTATCGAAGTCGCGGCCTATAACATTCTTAATTTCATAGTATCTATAAGGGTTCGAGACAATATAATTAATGTTATTAGCATTGCTACGGGCCCCACTAAAATAAGTAGCGTTGTAATCGCTGCCTTTAAAGGTCCCCATATTGATGCCAAACATAACACCTCTGTTATCCATACTGTCTTGATAGAAACGAACCTTCTTTTTAGATAAATAAAGCTCATTATTTTTAAGAATAGAGGAATTTAAAGGTCTTCCAAAATCAAGTTGAGGACTCTGAGCAAAAGCATAGCAAATGCTAAAGACAAAAAAGACGTTTAGAACAAATATTTTTTTAGATTTCATAAGAAATATAGCTATAAAATAGTTTACAAATTTACATTAAAATTTTGAATTGGCATATCTAAAAATAAAATAACAGTCATTATATATTATTTTATGATTTCTATAAGTATATTACGTAAAATAATACTATTTAGTATCGTTATTTTTATCTTATGAAAAAGGAATAAAGTACGTATTAGAATAAAAAATTAGTTTAAAATACCTATTAAAGCAATTAATATCATCTAAAGTTTGAAATTTATCACTAAAAAGGGTTTATAAATATGGATATTCTACCTTAGTTAAGAACAAAGCGTGAGCAGGCACCGAAAAACCAGCATCCGAACGATTCTTATTCTCTATTATATTTTTAAAATCGTCCAAAGTGATGCGTTGGTTGCCCAAATCTAAGAGTGTACCTACGATAGCCCTCACCATATTGCGCAAAAACCTATCCGCTTTAATAGTAAAAGTAAGTTCGTCGACCGTAAGCTCCCATTTAGCCTCCATAATCTGACAATTATTAGTATAAACTTGTGTATTAGATTTAGAAAAACAAGAAAAATCGATGTAATTAAATAATAAATCAGCTCCTTTATTCATTAAATTGATATCAAGTTTGTAAGGATAGTAATAAGAGAACTCAGTGAAGAACGGATTTTTGAACCTAGATATATTATAAACATAAGTACGTGAGATTGCATCAAAACGAGCGTGTGCCTCGGGATGGACAGAGAGAATATCAAAAATAACAACATCAGATTTAAGAAAACGATTTAGTTTATTAACAGCATTAGCTCTATCAGCATCATTTAATTCGAGGTTCAATTCAAAATGAGCATAAAAATCTTTAGCATGTACTCCAGTATCAGTTCTGCCACATCCAGTAAGTTCTATTGTTTGGCCAAAATAGATGCTCAAAGTATCATTTAATACCTTTTGAACAGTAATTGCATTGTTTTGTAGCTGCCATCCGTGGTAGTTTTTGCCATTATAAGCCAGTTTTAAGAAGTATTTCATTATAAAAGTATAGATTTTTTACAAAAGTATAAAAACTTTTGATAATATATTTTTATTTACAAAATAATTTGAAAGCTATTAAGTATTATAGAACATATTATTAAGAGTAAAATAAGACATTTCCTTATTTAGAATTAGTATAAATTAGCATCAAAATGAAAAATAAATGAGATTTGTTAAATTTGTAACAATAATAAATTATACTTTTGCAAAATCTTTTTGTTAGCAAATTAACAAAATGGAAAAACCAAATTATCATTTATAAAAATAATGGAGGGAAAAATGGCCAACATTGAAACTTTAGTAAAACATTTAGTAGAAAAACACGGAAAAAGCAGAAACAGTCTTATGCCGGTACTACAAGGAATTGTTAAAGAAGAAAGATTTCTATCGGAAGAAGCTATGATAACAGTAGCAAAGGAATTAGATCTATCAGCAGCTGATGTATATGGGTCAGCATCTTTCTACACTTTCCTAGACACAGTACCTCGTGGAAAAAACATTATCAGAATCTGTAAAACTATTTCTTGCCACATGCAAGGAAAGGATGAACTTATTCATGCAGTTGAAAACACCTTAAAAATAAAGGTTGGAGAAACAACTCACGACAAGAAGTTCACATTACTTACAGCAAATTGTTTAGGCTGGTGCCATAAAGGACCAGTTATGCTCGTAAACGACGAAGTTTATCCAGCTATTACAGTTCAAAAAGCTGTTGAAATAGTTGAGAACATTTCAAAAAATTCTAAGTAACAAAGTTTAATTTTACCTAAAACATCTTACAATGGAAAATAAGATTTTAAAGAAAGTTGATTTAATATTTCAGGAATGCAGTATTAATGAAGTTATCGACATAGTTAGTCAAGCTGTTTCGAGAGATCAAGATGATATTATACTTGATATTATCGATTCAGGTTTAAAAGGAAGAGGTGGTGCTGGATTTCCAACAGGATTGAAATGGAAATTTACCAAAAACGAAGATAATCCAGTAAAATATGTTATCTGTAATGCTGATGAAGGCGAACCAGGTACATTTAAAGATAGAGAAATATTAGATACCGTTTCGGCTAAGGTATATGGTGGTATGACCATTTGCGGTTTTGCAATTGGTGCTAAAGAAGGTTATATTTATTTAAGAGGTGAGTATAATTTTTTATTACCTAAGTTAAATAAACAACTCGACGAGTTTAATAAACTTTTAAAAGCTAAAAATATAGATTTCACTATTGCTATTAAATCTGGTAGTGGAGCTTATATTTGCGGAGAAGAAAGTGCATTATTCGAATCTATGGAAGGAAAAAGAGGTGAACCTCGAAACAAACCTCCTTATCCAACAGTTTCTGGTTACAATGGCAAACCAACAGTTATCAATAATGTAGAAACATTAGTTCAGGTAACTATGATCTGCAAAATGGGTGCAGATAAATTCAAAGAATTAGGAACAAAAGATTCGAGAGGATCAAAAGTATTTTCTGTTTCTGGAGACACTCCTACCGCAGGTATTCACGAACTGGAATTAGGTATGCCTTTAGCTGATTTCGTTGAAGATTTTGGCGATGGTGATACTAAAGCAGTACAGGTTGGAGGAGCTTCAGGATACTGCGTGCCTCGTAAACAATTTAAAGATACTATCATTGGTTTTGAAGGTATCCCTACTGGAGGATCTATGATGATTTTCAATAGCTCTCGTTCGATGTATAATGTATTGCATGATTATTTAGAATTCTTTACTGAAGAATCTTGTGGTCAATGTACACCTTGTCGTGTAGGTTGTCAGCAACTTTTAAAAGGTATTGAAGCAGTAAAAAAAGGTGATAGAAACCCTCTTTACTTAGAAGAGTTAAAGAAACTTGCAAATACAATGAAGATATCTGCAAAATGTGGTTTAGGACAATCTGTTGCTAATCCTTTTAATTCAATAGTAACTAATTTTAGAGAAGAAATCATCTATTAATTTATTTGGTAACATTAAATAATTAAAGACATGAGCGAATATTTAGTAAATTTAAAAGTCAATAATATCCCGGTTTCTGTTAAAGAAGGAACCTCAATTTTAGATGCAGCCAAAAAACTTAACTTCAATATACCTACTCTTTGTAATCATCCTGACTTAAGTGTTGCAGGTAATTGTAGAGTTTGCGTAGTAGAAGTAAAAGGTGCAAGATTACTTGCAGCATCTTGTGCTACTCCTGTTTCGGAAGGAATGGAAGTATTTACAAACAGCGAAAAAGTAAGAACATCCAGAAAACATGTAATCGAGTTATTGTTATCAGAACACAATGCAGATTGCACAAAATGTTTTAAAAATGGTCATTGCGAACTTCAGGAATTAGCTTCTGAATACAGAGTTGGCGACCATGTGTTCATAGATCTTGTACATGCTAAGGATAAAATAGCTGATATTTCTTCACCATCAATTTGCAAGGACGACAGCAAATGTATTCGTTGCCAACGTTGCGTTAGAACTTGTGAAGAATTACAAGCAGTAAGCGCTTTAGCAGTTATTAAAAAGGGAGATCATCAAAGAATTTCAACATTCTTAAACAAACCTTTAAACGAAGTAGTTTGTACAAACTGTGGTCAATGTATAAATAGATGTCCTACCGGTGCTTTAACCGAAAGAACTTATGTAGAACAAGTTTGGAATGCAATTAACGACCCATCTAAACATGTGGTTGTACAAACTGCCCCTGCTGTTCGTATTGGTTTGGGCGAAGACTTAGGTTATGAACCAGGCGAAAGAGTTACTCATAAAATGGTGGCTGCTTTACGTCATATAGGTTTCGATTCGGTATTAGATACCGATTTTACTGCCGACTTAACCATTATGGAAGAAGGTACTGAGCTTTTAACAAGATTAAAAAGAGCTTTAGTTGATGGCGAAAAGGTAGCTTTACCTATGATGACTTCATGCTCGCCAGGATGGATAAAATACCAAGAACATATGTTCCCAGATTTATTG
Organism: uncultured Bacteroides sp.; assembly: GCA_964422385.1. GTDB lineage: Bacteria > Bacteroidota > Bacteroidia > Bacteroidales > JACABE01 > JBAXLO01. The sequence goes on along the minus strand of CAYRBL010000130.1, from coordinate 1,118 downwards.
GATAATTTGTCAACATGTAAGTCGCCACAACAGATGTTTGGTGCTTTGGCTAAGACTTATTATGCAAAGAAAAAAGGTATTGATCCAAAGAATATGGTTTCAGTTTCTATCATGCCATGTACCGCTAAAAAGTTTGAATGCAACAGACCTGAGATGCGCGACAGCGGTTATCAGGATGTAGATTATGTATTAACCACCCGCGAATTGGCTATGATGGTTAAGCAAGCTGGTATTGATTTTATGAAACTTGATGACGAACAATACGACACTATCATGGGCGAAGGCACAGGAGCAGCTGTTATATTTGGTGCTACAGGTGGAGTAATGGAAGCTGCTTTAAGAACTGCTTACGAAATAGTAACTGGCAGAGAAGTACCATTTACTAACTTAAATATATTACCTGTTAGAGGTATGGAAGGCGTTAAGGAAGCCAAAGTTATGATTAAAGATGTGCTTCCAGCATGGTCATTCTTAGAAGGAGCTGAATTAAGTGTAGCTATTGCACATGGTTTGGCCAATGCTAAAAAGGTGATGACGATGGTAAGAGAAGGAAAAGCCAACTATCATTTTATTGAAGTCATGGGATGCCCTGGTGGATGTTTAGGTGGTGGTGGTCAGCCAATACCTACTAGTCCTGAGATTAGAAGTAAGCGTATGGAGGCTATCTATTCGGAAGACGAACACTTACCTTTGCGTAAATCTCACACAAATCCAGAAGTTGCCCAGATTTATAAAGATTTCTTAGGCGAACCACTGGGTCACAAATCACACGATCTATTACACACACATTATAAAGCGCGTATTAGATATTAAATTTAAATTGATCTAATTCTTAAGGCTGAGTCGTGATGATTCAGCCTTTTTTTATGCCTAAAAAAGGAAGGAGATGTAGCAATTTAGTGATTTGGTGATATAGTGATTTAAGAAAAGAAATGCTTTCCGCTTAACGACGAAATCGATTAGCAGGTAAAAGACAAAGAGTCGTTATCATTAAGTTGATAGCGGCTCTTCTTTTTCTTAACTTTATGGGTTTTCAGTAGCTTAAGGTGTGCCAAATAAATTGCAGCACGTGCGGATGCAGCTGACACGCGTGCGGATGCCGCTGACGCACGTGCGGA
>CAYRBL010000129.1:0-8740 GCA_964422385.1 uncultured Bacteroides sp. | reverse complement strand
AAGCTCTGGGACCGTAGCTATGGTTAATAGATTAAAAAAATTTATTAAAAAAACAAGCCTTAAACCCACGTGTTATATAGGAATTTCATCAAAAAAAGGCCTCAAATTAGGTCTTAGAAAATAGTTTGTGGATATTATATTGCTACAGCTCCTAATTTTCGACCTTTAAAAGAGGAATAAGAATTCATAAATCACAATTAAATTACTACTTTTGCACTTTATTTAAATAAAAACAAAATGGCTGTACAAAAACCTTCACTACCCAGAGGAATGCGCGACTTTTCGCCTAATGAGATGATTAAACGTAATTATATTTTCGATACTATCCGAAATGTGTTTAATCTGTATGGGTATTTGCCTATTGAAACTCCAGCTATGGAGAACCTTTCGACACTTATGGGTAAATATGGCGAGGAAGGCGATAAACTCCTTTTTAAGGTGCTTAACTCTGGTAATTTTGTAGAGAAAGTAGCAGCAGATATGTTTGAAGATTCTAAAAAACTAACCACTTTAATTTCGGAAAAAGGTCTGCGCTACGACCTTACAGTTCCTTTTGCCCGTTTTGTGGTTATGAATAGAAACGAGCTTACCTTCCCTTTCAAAAGATACCAAATTCAGCCTGTGTGGAGAGCCGACAAACCACAAAAAGGACGTTATCGCGAGTTTTATCAATGCGATGTGGATGTTATTGGAAGTAATTCGCTCTTAAACGAAGCCGAACTTTTAAAGATTACTGATGATATTTTTTCTAAATTAAAGGTTAAAATAGTTATAAAAATAAATAATCGTAAGATACTTGCCGGTATTGCCGAAACAATAGGTTATGCTGATAAAATAACGGATATAACTGTTGCCATCGATAAGCTCGATAAAATTGGTTTGGATAAAGTAAATGCCGAACTTATTGAAAAAGGAATCAACGCTGCTTCGGTCGAAATGCTTCAACCAATTTTATTACTTAAAGGTAATAATGCTGAGAAGCTTGCGGTAATCAAACAAACTTTGAATGCATCCGAAACTGGCCTAAAAGGTATTGAAGAAGTGGAATCTTTGTTGAGCTATGTAAGCGATTTGAACATAGCTTCGGAATGCGAACTCGACCTAACACTTGCCCGTGGATTGAACTATTATACAGGAGCCATAATTGAGGTAAAAGCCACAGATGTGCAGATTGGCAGCATAAGTGGTGGCGGAAGATATGATGATTTGACAGGTATTTTCGGGATGCCAGGCCTATCGGGTGTAGGTATATCGTTTGGTGCCGATAGAATATATGATGTAATGTCGGAGCTAAATTTGTTTCCAAATGATGTTAAAACTTCCACCAAAGTTTTGTTTATTAATTTTGGTGAGAAAGAAGAAAGATATTGTCTTCCATTTTTAAATACATTGCGCAAAGCAGGAATAGCTTCGGAAATATATCCTGAATCGGCAAAGCTTAAAAAACAGTTTGCTTATGCTGATGCTAAAGGGATTCCTTATGTAGTAATAGCCGGCGAAGAGGAAATGAACACCTCAAAACTAAAGCTTAAAAATATGAGTTCGGGCGAAGAAAGCACAACTTTTGCCGACACTATTATCGACACCATTATAAAAATGAATTAGGATTAAAAGCTAATTTGTGTTTGTTTTAATTTAAATACAAACTTAGCTTTTCGATAGTTTTATTGCTTCACCAAATTAAGCATTGCCTTTATGCTCCCTTTTTCGTTCACTACAACTTTGTAGATTCCCGAAGGATATTGCTGGGTATTAATCTTAATATGAGTAGTTCCTTTCGCAATATTTTCCTGATGCACATTCTGACCAAGTACATTATATACAGTAAGCATAGCTTCTTTCTTTTGTTCTGGAAAAGTAATATTAGCTTCGTTGGTAGCAGGATTCGGAAACAGTTTGTATCCATTATTCGTGCTATATTCATTTATACCCGTACAATTAAGTATTGTAATATTGAAATTAGCAGAAGGAATACCATCGCCACACGAATTAGAACCATAAACAATTAAATCGCCAGAAGTAGCAGTATCGGAAAAATTGACGGTAATATTATTGGAAGTTCCATTAATAGTAACACCAGTGCCACTGTAAATCCAACTATAAGTAGCAGCATTTGCAATAGCCGCCACCGTATAAGCAACATTATTTTGACCTGAGCAAACAGTATCGCCACCAAAAGCAGCTGTAGAAGTAATAGTTCCACTTGCATCGGGAAGCGCAGCATTAACAGCTACTGCCTTAATCGAAGCAGTACTGTTTCCACAAGTATTTTGAGCATATACTTTTATATTACCTGAAATAGCATTATTACCAATATTCACAAGGATGCTATCGGCTGTACTACTACCTGTAATGCCATAAGGCAGTGTCCATAAGTAGGAAGTAGTATTAGCAACTGGAGTTGTTTTGTACACAATATCAGTTTGACCTTTGCAAGCATAAGTCGGACCAACAATAGCTGTAGGAGTTGTAGGAACACTTGCAGCAGTGATCGTAAGCGTTACATTTGAATCGCATCCAATAGAACTTACAAAAGTATGAGTATAAATTCCCGGCAAGGAGAAATTGAAACCTCCAAAATTAATACTTTGACCTGGGCACAAAGCTTTAGTTGTACTAACATTAAATGTTTGATGAATAGTTATAGGTAAGCTAACCTCAGGTCCTTCGCTACATTTATTAAAACCTTTGACTTTGATAACAGCAGTAGGCTCAGTAGTGTTTAGATTTAAAGAGAAAACATTTGAATTGGTAGTGTCAGGATTTGGATTTAAAGAAGACCAGACATAAGAACTTGCGTTAGCAATTGGCGAAACAGAATAAATAACATTAGTCATAACGCCACAGACCTCAACAGGTCCAGTAATAGCTGAAGGAGTATCAACTACAGGGTTTACATAAACAAATAAACTTGAAGAGTCTCCATTCCCAGATGAATTTTGTCCGTGTACCGTAATCGTTCCTGAAACAGCATTAGTATCTATATATACGATCAAAACATTGCTATCAACCAAAACAGTAAAACCTGTTGGATATTCCCAAATATATGAAGTAGCACTAACTATTTTTGGAACCGTATACAGATTAAAAGTACCTTTACATATAATAGTATCTCCAGTAATTGCACCTGCATTATATGGTTTTAACAAATCAGAAAGACTACGTTTCCATATCCCATTTTCAGTAGCAATGTAAAGATAATTATTGTTAACAGTTAATGAATTTACACTTAAATTGGCAGGCAATCCTACATTGGCTGGCACCCAACTTGCCGAATTATTTAAATAAACATAGACCCCATCACCATAGGTACCGGCTATTAAATTAGTACCATTATGATATAAAGAAATTACTTGTAGAGTAGTTAAACCAGTATTAATAGCAGTCCAAGAAGCAGCATTATTATTTGAAACAAAAACACCCTGATCGGTACCTGCATACAACAAACTACCATTAATTACTAAAGCGTTAACACAAGTATTTTCAGGGAAACCATTGTTGGAAGCAGCCCAGGTAGCACCGTTATCTAACGACACATATACGCCTTTGGCAGTAGCTGCATATACATTGTTTCCATATAAAGCAAGAGCATTTACGGATGACATAGTGATGCCATTATTGATGCCAATCCAATTAGAACCACCATTAGCCGATAAGAATAAACTATCGTTGCTACCTGCATAAATCATATTCGCATTGGCAGTTACTGAATACATGTCAGTGCTTGTTAAGCCTGTATTTATTGCTGTCCAGCTCACACCATAATTACTACTAACATACATACCACCATAAGTACTAGCGTATATTTTGTTAGAAGTAGCTTTCAATGAAGAAATATATTGGCTGTTTAAAGTAGTTAAACCAGAGTCGGCCTGAAACCACGCTGTATCTGTGTCGCTGCGGGTAAATATACCGTTGTCTGAAGCCACAAATACTTTGGAATTAGCTGTGATAATTGATGTAATTTCTAAGCAACTTAAGCCATTGTTCGATACACTCCAATTAGTTCCATTATTTGATGAAGCATAAATACCTTCGCGGGTACCAGCAAATACTTTTCCATTAATACAAGCTAAGCTTAAGATATATTTACTGTTAACAGAAGCTAAACCTGTGTTGACTGCTGTCCATCCGGTGCCTGCGTTTGTAGTTAAAAACACTCCTCCACCATTGGTGCCAGCAAACACATTGGTGCCATCAGTGGCTAATGAAAGGACTTTTAAATTTGTTAAACCAGTATTCACAGCAGTCCACGAAGTGCCATTGTTGGTTGATTTATACACTCCGTTTTCGTATACAGAAGCATAAAGCGTAGTACCATTTGCTACTAAAGAAGTAATAACTTTTATACCTAAAGCAGCGTTTGAAGGAATGCTTGTATTGGCAGTAGCCCAAGTAGAGCCTGCTGTTGAAGTGGTATAGATGCCGCCTCCCCAAGTTCCTGCAAATACGTTGCTACCAATAGAAGCTAAAGCTGTAACTTCAGTTAGTTTTAAATTGGTGATAACTTGTGTCCATAAAGTTCCTGCATTTGATGTAGAATACACACCTCCATAATAGGTTCCGGCAAAGATATTAAGACCATTTACAGTTAAAGAAAGTACATTTATTTTGTTTAATCCATTGTTGACTTCAGTCCAACTAGAGCCATTATTAATTGATTTATAAACTCCTTGATTGGTTCCTGCATATATTGTTGTGCCATTAACAGCAAAGGCGTTAACGTATATTCCTACAGGAAAACCTGTATTAATTGCTTGCCAGTTGATGCCATTATCAGAAGAAATAAAAACACCACCGTTGCCACCTGCAAAAATAAAGTTGTTGCAAGTAGTTATAGCACTAACTCTGCCCCCATAAGGACCTGGACTAGGCTGCCATTGTGCGTTTACATCAAATAGTATTAAGATGAAGTAAAGACTTAGTATAAATTGTATTTTTTTCATTTAAGTATATGCAGTAAAGTGGTTTTTTACGTGATTCTTTCTAAAATGTTACTATTTACTTAATATTGCAGTTATTTATAAGGCAACAAAAGTAATTATAATTTGAATAAGTTAAAGCTATTTTATAAAAACATTAACATTATTAATTGCCGATATTAAACACTACATCACTTACTTTTGTTTTATTAATTAAATTTAACAAAACTATTATATTCTTCTTACAATTATAACTACTTTTGTACTTCTATTTTTAAAAACATTAATAATTTTAATATGATAAAAAGAATTTTCTTTTTTGTTTTAATAATAAGCTTTAGCTACATTACAAAAGCCCAAACAGTAAGTAAATATAAGATTAACGATCGTATTCACCTTGACGGTAATGCTGGTTGGGATTATCTTAGCGTCGACGATATTGCTAACCGATTATATGTTTCGCATGGCAATATGGTGCAGGTTGTGGATATCACAACTAATAAATTGGTAGGAACTATTCCCGATACTAAAGGGGTGCATGGTATTGCAATTGCGAGTGATCTTAACAAAGGTTTTATTAGTGATGGTAGAGATTCTACTGTTACTATTTTTGATTTAATGACTCTTAAAACTATTACTAAAATAAAAGTTACTGGTCGTAATCCTGATGCTATTTTGTATGATCCTTTTTCGCATAAGGTGTTTGTATATAATGGCGGCAGTGCAAATGCAACTGTTATTGATGCTAAATTAAACAAAGTAATAGCTACAATTCAATTAAGTGGTAAACCTGAGTTTTCGGTAACAAATAATAAAGGTTTGGTTTATGTAAATATTGAAGACAAAAACCAGATAGCTGTATTAAATGCAACTACTTTGAAGGTAGAAAAATATTTTGAGGTTAAGCCAGGTGATGAACCTAGTGGTTTGGCTTTGGATGTTGCCAATAATAGATTATTTGCTGTTTGTGGCAACAAACTTATGGTTGTTTTAAATGCCGAAACAGGGAATCTAATCACAACTTTGCCTATTGGCGATAGAGTTGATGGTGTAGCTTTCGATGCTGGTATGAAAAGAATATATTCTTCGAATGGTGAAGGCACAATGACGGTAATTAGCCAAGAGGATAATGATAAATATACTGTTCTCGAAAACGTGCCAACACAGATTGGAGCTAGGACGATTGCTGTAAATCCTAAAACACATCACATCTATCTTCCTTGCTCAGATTTTGAAGCTGCTCCTAAACCTACTAAAGACAATCCACGTCCTCGCCCTGTTCCAAAACCTAATTCGTTTACGGTTTTGGATGTAGTGGTGTTGTAATTTAAGTTTTATATTGTTTCTTCTTTTTTAAATAAAAATACTTTTGTTATGAAACGGCTATTAGGTTTGCTAAGAAATCAGTTTGCTAATATTTATAAGGTGCTTCTTTTTGTATTAGGTATAGTTATTCTTGTGATGATATTTCCTAAAGAAGGTACTTTTAAATATGAGTTTCATAAAGGGAAGTTCTGGATGCACGACGATTTAATTGCTCCATTTGATTATGCAATCAACAAATCAGATGATGATTTAAGTGCTGAAAAGGATACTATTCTTAAAGAGAATAAACTTTTCTTTAGGAAGAATATTGAAGAAACTACCAAAAAGAAAGCCGAACTTCAAACAGCTTTCGAAGAAGCTTGGAGTAAGAAGTATAAAAAGCTTTCTTCAATAAAAGAAAAAGAGAGAAACAAGCAACTTGCCAATAGTATTTTCGACTCCCTATATAGTAAAGGTATTATAGAACTGGTAAACGAAATTGAGAACAAACCACCTGATCTAACCATCAATCTCCTTAATAAAAACATTGCAGAAGTAAGAGGTCTTAATACTTTTTTTACGATAACTACTGCTGATAATTTCATACAACAACAGTTTGCAATTGCCACTAATGTCGACAAAGATTTGCTTATTCAACTTATGCAGGCATTCGTTTTTCAGAATGTGAAATTCGATAGCGAATTTACCCAAAAAGAAAAAGAAGCAAGCTTATCTAAGATTTCTGCTACTAAAGGGATGGTTGAAATTGGACAACGAATCATCTCGAGAGGCGAAATAATAACCTCAGATAAGTATCAGATGTTGCTTTCGTTGAAAGCCGAATATCAAAAGCAATTAGGATCTACTTCTAAATATTATATCATCATTCTTGGGCAAATTATTCTACTTTCATTATCCTTAATCGTGTTGGCTTTGTTCTTAAAATCATTCCGAAGAGAAATTTTAATAGATAATAAAAACATAGTATTTATTCTTTTTGTAATTATAATGATGGTGCTTATAACGAGTATAGTTATCCGTACCAACCCAACATTATTATATCTTGTACCTCTTTGTTTGGTGCCTATTATTATCAGAGTTTTCTTCGATACAAGGCTGTCGTTATTCATTTATTTAGTCACCTTAATGATCATTGGGTTTCTTGCACCCAACAGTTTCGAGTACATCTTCCTTCAACTTATTGCAGGAATTATTACCATTATAAGCATCTCGAATCTTGAACGCAGAGCACAGTTTTTCCTTACTTCCTTATTTATTTTCCTCACTTATTCCCTGATATATGTCGGCCTAACGATGATTCAGGATGGCAATCTAAACAATATTACCTACATTCGTTTTGCGCTCTTTGGCGGTAGTGCCTTGCTCACGCTTTTTTCTTATCCTTTAATATTTTTGTTCGAAAAGATGTTTGGTTATGTTACCGATGTTTCGTTGATGGAGATATCTAATACAAATACCAAGTTGTTGCGAGAGCTTGCAACTAAAGCTCCCGGTACTTTTCAGCATTCGATGCAGGTGGCAAATATGGCCGAAGAAGTAATATTTGAGATTGGCGGCAACTCTTTACTTACGCGTGCCGGAGCTTTGTACCATGATATAGGCAAGCTAAATATGCCTGCTTATTTTATCGAAAACCAAACTTATGGTATAAATCCCCACAACGAATTGGGCTACGAAGAAAGTGCCGAGATTATCATTAGTCATATTATTAAAGGTGTCGAAAAGGCAAGAAAACATAATATTCCCGAGCAGATTATCGACTTTATCCGCACACATCATGGTACGCGTAAAACTGATTTCTTTTATATAAAACAAAAAGACGCTTTCGCGAATGAAGATTTCGATGAAAGCAAGTTTAGTTATAATGGCCCTATTCCTTTTTCGAAAGAAACTGCTGTTGTGATGATAGTTGATTCGGTAGAAGCAGCCACACGTAGTGCTGCAACTCATGACGAACAATCGAAAAACAATCTGGTGGATTCTATTATCGACAAACAGATTCAGCTCAATCAATTTAGCAATGCCAATATTACTTTTAGGGATATTGATAAGATTAAGCGTATCCTTAAAAAGAACCTGTTGAGTGTACATCACATTCGTTTGGAATATCCTGAGGGGTGAAGGCAAATTAATAATTAATAATTAATAAAAATTATATCGCTAAATCGTTAAGCTTATTTTTATTGAGAACGAGGTAATCTCTTTTGTGATTAGTCTCTATATAACTAAACCACCCTTTAAAAGTTCAAACTAACTTTTATAATAAAACTTTTATCTTTATCAAAGACGTGCGTATCTTTCGTAAAGATACGCGTTCCTTTATCAAAGACGTGCTTGTCTTTCGTAAAGATACGCGTTCCTTTAGCAAAGACGTGCTTGTCCTTCGTAAAGATACGCGTTCCTTTAGCAAAGACGTGCGTCTCTTTCGTAAAGACGTGCGTTCCTTTAGCAAAGACGTGCTTGTCCTTCGTAAAGACGTGCGTTCCTTTAGC
>CAYRBL010000128.1:1673-8799 GCA_964422385.1 uncultured Bacteroides sp. | reverse complement strand
AATAGTACACCAAGCATTCAGTTGGCTTGCTATTGATGCTTCAATAGTACACCAACCATTCAGTTGGCATACTATTGATGCTTAATATGGCAGCCAACCAAAATAAATCATTTTATTTCACATAAAAAATTTTGAAGAACGAATTTATACATTCATATCTATTAATAATGATGATAATGCAAGAATTAATAAATTCTATGAATCAATAAAACTTGAATAGAATATAAATAAAAAAGACCTAATCCCGTATTGAACGGGATTAGGTCTAGATGTTTTTATAAAGTATTTTAGAATTAAATCTAAAAATTAGTTTTCTCTTAAGATATCCTTAATATCGTTAATAAGTTTTTGGGCTAAATGATCGGCCTTTGTTGGTGAATCACTTTCTGAATATATTCTTATAATAGCTTCGGTATTAGACTTACGAAGGTGTACCCATTCATTATCAAAATCTATTTTCACACCATCAATATCATTAACTCTTTCGGTATGATATTTTTCTTTAATACTTTCCAAAATTGCATCCACATCCATATCCACAGCAAGCTCAATCTTATTTTTAGATATAAAATAGTTAGGATACTTATCGCGCAAAGCCGAACAAGACTTGCCGAACTTAGCCAGCTGTGTAAGGAACAACGCAATACCTACCAAAGCATCGCGGCCATAATGCAACTCAGGATAAATAATTCCACCATTACCTTCGCCACCAATCACTGCATTTGTAGCTTTCATCATTTCAACAACATTCACCTCTCCTACCGCCGAAGCAGCATAAGTAGCACCGTGCTTTTCGGTAATCAAACGCAAAGCTCTTGTTGAAGAAAGATTAGAAACAGTATTACCCTTAGTATGTTGCAAAATATAATCAGCAACAGCAACCAAAGTATACTCTTCGCCAAACATCAAACCATCGTCTCTGATGATAGCTAATCTGTCAACATCAGGGTCTACTACAAAACCTACATCAGCTTTATATTTAACAACTGTTTCGGATATCTCTGTAAGATTTTCGGGCAAAGGTTCGGGGTTATGAGGGAAAATACCATTAGGTTCGCAATACAATTCTACAATATCTGTAACCCCTAAAGCCTTTAGCAACTGAGGAATTGCAATACCACCAGTAGAGTTAACACAATCAATAGCTACCTTAAAATTGGCAGCACGAATAGCATCAACATTCACCAAAGGCAAAGCCAATATCATATCTATATGTTTAGTTATATAAGTATCATCTTTAGTATACTTACCTAATTTATCAACCACTTCGTAATTGTAATTCTGATTTTCTGCTAATGCCAAAACTTCGGCACCTTCAGCTGCATTAATAAACTCTCCTTTACCGTTCAAAAGCTTAAGAGCATTCCACTGCTTAGGATTATGACTGGCAGTAATTATAATGCCACCATCTGCATTAGTATCTACAACAGCAACTTCTACAGTAGGCGTTGTTGACAATCCAATGTCGACAACATCAACCCCCATACCTATTAGAGTGCCACAAACTAAGCTGTTGACCATCTCACCAGATATGCGGGCATCGCGACCAACAACAAACTTTAGTTTTGTTTTATTTTCTTTTGATTTAATGAAAGCAGAAAAGGAAGCAGTAAATTTTACAATATCCAAAGGCGTAAGGCCATCACCTGATTTGCCTCCTATTGTACCACGGATACCGGAAATAGATTTGATTAAAGTCATAAAATTGGTGTTAATATAAAGTTTAATGTTAAAAGAAACAAAACCTAACAAGTTTTAATAAACCTGTTAGGTTTTGAAAATTATTTATCTAATTATTGACTCTTTGATATAAAGAATCATATTATTCTTATAAAATAGATTATTTCAATACTTCAGAAACAAGTTTAGCAGCATCCTCTAAAGTAACAGCGCCAAAAACTTTTAATCCTGAATTGTCGATAATCTGTTTGCCTTCTACAGCATTAGTTCCTTGCAAACGAACAATAATTGGAACATTTATTTCGCCAATATTTTTATAAGCATCCACAACTCCTTGAGCCACTCTATCGCAACGAACAATACCACCAAAGATATTTAATAAAATAGCTTTAACATTTGGGTCTTTAAGAATGATACGGAAAGCCTCTTCAACTCTTTTAGCATTAGCAGAACCACCTACATCTAAGAAGTTAGCAGGATCTCCGCCCGAAAGTTTGATAATGTCCATAGTAGCCATTGCCAAACCAGCACCATTTACCATACAACCAACGTTTCCATCAAGTTTAACATAGTTTAATGAATAATTGCTAGCTTCAACTTCAATTGGATCTTCTTCTGTAAGGTCGCGCATTTCAGCTATATCAGCATGACGATATAAAGCATTGTTATCAACAACTACTTTAGCATCTACAGCATATATCTTGTCATCAGAAGTTTTTACTACAGGATTTATTTCAAATAAAGTAGCATCACTACCTACATAAGCATTGTAAAGAGCATTCACAAAAACTGTCATTTCTTTAAAAGCATTGCCTGATAAACCTAAGTTAAAAGCAATCTTACGGCATTGAAAAGCCTGAATTCCTACTTTAGGATCAATCTCTTCTGAATAAATTTCGTCTGGAGTTTCTTCAGCTACTTTCTCAATATCCATACCACCATGAGGAGAATACATTACCATAAATCTACCGGTAACACGGTTTAAAAGGATGCTCATATATATCTCGCGCACCTTAGTAGCACCATCGTAATATATATCCTGAGCAATTAAAACCTTGCCAACTTTCTTTCCTTCAACACTGGTTTGAGGAGTTACCAGTTGCATACCAATAATCTTTTCGGCTAATTCTCTAGCTTCATCAGCATTTTTAGCTAACTTAACCCCACCGCCTTTTCCTCTACCTCCTGCATGAATTTGAGCTTTAACGACACAATAAGGTGACTGTGTTTTTTCATACAAAGTCTTTGCAGCTTGATAAGCTTCTTCACCGTTAGAAGCAACAATACCAAGAGGTACTTGCACTCCATAACTTTCTAAAATTTGTTTTCCCTGGTACTCGTGTAGATTCATAAAATAAATTTATTTATTTGTTTTTATTATTCTTAAACAGAACGTGATAAAATTCTGTACAAAGATATTAATTTTTTATTAATGATTTAATTTAATTCAATGTTTATTTTAACAGCAATATAAGCTAAAAGTTTTATACTTTTGTAAAAAATATCAATGATAATGATTAAAGCAACAAACATACACAAATCTTACGGTACTTTAACTGTACTTAAAGGTATAGATCTTAGCATTAATAAAGGTGAAATTATATCAATAGTAGGTGCTTCGGGTGCAGGAAAAACTACACTATTACATATATTAGGAACTCTTGACAGAGCTGATACCGGAACATTGGAAATAAATAAGACTATCATTAATAATTTAAATGATAAAAAACTTTCTGCTTTCCGCAATAAGGACATTGGATTTGTATTTCAATTTCATCATCTCTTACCTGAGTTTACAGCATTGGAAAATGTATGTATTCCTGCTTTTATAGCTGGGGGTTCAAAGAAAGAAGCATTGGAAAATGCTAAAGAGCTCCTTTCTTTTTTAGGTTTAGAAAAAAGAGCAGATCATAAGCCATCTGAACTATCAGGTGGCGAGCAACAAAGAATAGCCGTTGCAAGAGCATTAATAAATAAACCAGCAGTAGTTTTAGCAGATGAGCCATCAGGTAACTTAGACTCCACAAATGCTAAAGACTTGCACAAACTCTTCTTTACTTTGCGTGATACTTTTAATCAAACTTTTGTAATCGTAACTCATAACGAAGAGTTAGCCGATATGGCAGATAGAAAATTAATAATGAAAGATGGAATAATATTAGCTTAAGAGACTAAGAGAATTAGAAATAAAGAGGAGTAATGTAAATGTTGTATTACTCCTCTCCTATTTTAGTTATCTTATGAAAGACATTACAACTAAAGCTAATGATAATAGTACAAGAACTACAGTTGCAGTCCATCCTACAATATTATTAAAAGGCTTATTTGTATACTTACCCATAATCTTTTTATTATTTACGATAAGCATCATACAGATTAAAACTACAGGCAAAAACATTCCATTTAATACCTGCGACCATAAAGATATTTTAATTAAAGGTGCATTCGGCATTAAAATAATTATAGAAGCTATTATTAATATAGATGTATACAACGTATAAAATTCAGGAGCTTCTTCCCATTTCTTATCTATACCTGCTTCAAATCCGAAAGCTTCGCACACATAGAAGGAAGTGGCTAAAGGTAATATTGTGGCAGAAAATATGGAAGCAATAAACAATCCGAAAGCAAATACCTGTGAAGCTATAGCACCAGCCAAAGGTTTTAATGCTAAAGCTGCATCTTTGGCTTCATTAATTGTAATATTATTTACATGCAAAGTAGAAGCACAAGCAATCATAATAAAGAAAGCAATAACAACAGTTACAACAGCACCTATCGTAATATCCCAGAGCGTATATTTATAGTTCTTCATCTTTAAACCTTTCTCAATAACTGAAGATTGCATATAAAACTGCATCCAAGGTGCAATAGTTGTTCCAACTAAACCAATAACCATTGCAACAGATTGACCATCCATATCCATTTTAGGATGTGCAATTGATTGCCCAATCTCTGTCCAATGTGGCTTGCCCATTAATGCAGCAACTACATATACCAATAAAGTAACGCTAAAGATGAGGAATATTCTTTCTGCAAACTTATAGTTTCCTTTCACCACCAGAAACCAAATAACAAAGGCGACCAAGGGTACCGATATATATTTGCTGACATTGAAGACCTCCATACTCCCCGCTACCCCAGCAAACTCTGTTGTTGTATTTCCAATATCTGCAATTAAAAGTCCAAGAAATATAAAGAAGGTAGCTTTAACACCTGCGTTTTCTCTAATTAAATCAGCAAGTCCTTTACCTGTAACAATACCCATACGGGCATTCATTTCCTGGATAACTAAAAGTACTACGAAAGCAGGAATCAATGTCCAGATTAGTTTGTAACCATAAATTGCACCCGCAATTGAATAAGTAGTGATGCCACCTGCATCGTTGTCGACACTCCCAGTAATAATTCCTGGCCCTAGAATAGCAAGAAATATTAGTAATCTTTTAAAAAAGGCTTTTCTTCTTCTTAACATATAAAGCCCTCCTATTATCTTTTGTTAGTTTTACGTTTATTAACAAGGTCTTCGATGATATCATCAATAATTACCATACCTAAGAGTTTTTTATGTTCATCAGTAACTGGAATAGCTAATAGATTATACTTTGATACTGTTTCGGCAAGGCTATCAACCTTATCTGTATCATATAAGAAAATAGGATTCTTATTCATAATTGTTGAAAGTATAGTTGTAGGCTCCGAAATCATCATCTCTCTGAATGGAACTGTAGCTATAAGTTTTTCGTCGTGACCTGTTACAAATAAATTATACAATGCTTCTGCTTCGGGTTTTTCATTTCTTATTGTCTGCATAACTTCTGTAATAGTTAGCGTTTTTTGGAATGAAATAAACTCAGTAGTCATCAAGCTGCCTACCTCATGGTTATCATACTCCAACAGTTCTCTAACATCGTCAGAAGCTTCGTCTTCCATTTCTTTTAAGAGGAGTTCGGCTCTTTCAATCTCTAGTTCTTCGATGATATCAGCAGCTTCGTTGGCTGGCATATTTTCTAAAATGTCTGCAGCTTTTTCGATAGAAAGGTTCTCGATAATATCTAATTGCTTACTTGGTTCGAGTTCTTCCAATACATCTGCTGCTTTTTCGTCATCTAAAGAAGAGAAAACCGCCGCACCAGATCTTTTATCTAAATCTTCGATAATATCAGCTAAGTCGGAAGGATGAAGCGTATGTAACTTTGAAGAAACTGTTGACAGTTTTATATTAAAATTACTAAAATCGACTGCTTCTACATCATCCCAAAGGATAAACTTAGATGGAATTGCTTTTTTAAATAAGTTAAGGAATAAATTAATTGGGTTGGCAATACCAATTCGTCTTAATAAACCTTCCATTCCAACGTCAACGGCTATAACAAAGGCAATACCTGAGATGGTAACTAACCTAACGTCGTTTACTCTTACAAGTTTACGACCATTTAAATCTACAATTTGTTTATCGAGAATATTTTCTACCAGAAAGAAATGATTTTGGATTTCAAGTTCTGGAATATCTCCATTAACTTTACAGTTAACTTTGTAATCTTTTTTTATTTTAAAGATATCTAACTCCGAAATGGTAAGATAGAGTTTCTTTTTGTTAGAAGT
Organism: uncultured Bacteroides sp.; assembly: GCA_964422385.1. GTDB lineage: Bacteria > Bacteroidota > Bacteroidia > Bacteroidales > JACABE01 > JBAXLO01. The sequence goes on along the minus strand of CAYRBL010000128.1, from coordinate 2,514 downwards.
TTTAACTTTAATTCCTGTTACTTTTGGACGTACAGGTTCGTCATCAATACGTTTTGTGGTAAAATCTATAGAAATATCTAATAGTTTACCAATTGCATTATTATCGGCATCATAAATTATTTTGCCAATAACTTTACTTAAATAAAAAGTTGTTTTTGTACCCATAATGCACTCCTTTTCTTATGATATAAGTTTGGATGCACATTATGATTAATGTGCAGTCCTATTATATCTTGTTTAATTTTTCTGAGTTTCTCTCAGGACCGTCATCCATGTTTGATTATTATTATAAATTTTCTGCAAAAGTACTCTTTTTATCTTAAATGGCAATAATAAAAAGGCATTAAATTTATAATATTTTGAAATAAGAAAAATATGAATAGCTTTTGGAAAATAGGAATCTGGTCTTTGTAAATAGGAACTAGGACAAAAAAATAGGAATCTGGCTTGTGCAAATAGGAATCTGAACAAAAAAATAGGGTTTTGCTTCAGAAAATAGGGATCTTGCTTTGGAAAATAGGAATCTGCTTCGGAAAATAGGAATCTGCTTCGGAAAATAGGAATCTGGCATGTGCAAATAGGAATCTGAACAAAAAAATAGGTTTATGCTCTTTAAAATCTTTTTTATTGGATATATCCAATTATATTAATTAAAAGACCAATTTTATAATAAATATACTTTATTTTATTAAATAGATATCTGATAATATTTACAGTTAGCAAAATTGATACTAGTATTACATTACGAAAATATTTGTCTTCCAGAATCAATATTTGTCTTTCGGAAATCAATATTTGTCTTCCAGAATAGATATTTGCCCTCCAGTATCAATATTTGTCT
>CAYRBL010000128.1:0-1573 GCA_964422385.1 uncultured Bacteroides sp. | reverse complement strand
AATCAATATTTGTCTTCCAGAATAGATATTTGCCCTCCAGTATCAATATTTGTCTTCCAGAATCAATATTTGTTTTCAGATATCAATTTTAGTTTTTAGAAATTGATATATATTTAATCCTTATAGTTCTGATAACACATATCTTATAAAGGTATTCATTGAGTTCATCGCAGCTTTGACGTTTTATGTTTCATTTATTTTAATAAAAAGAAATTATTGTGTTAAATATTATTGTGGGATTGAATAAATGTGTAAGTTTGCAAAATTATAAATCAATAAATACAATTTTAATATGAAAAAATCAGCTACATCTTTTATTTTTAATCAATAAATAATTAATAAACTCTTTATTAATACTATTAATTTTTAGCTTTAATTTTGTTGAATCATTAATATATAACTAAGTTTATATGAAATTATGGAATTGAACAGATATTTTAATATTCGCAAAGACGAGAAAGTTCTTTTGCAAAAAATGTATTTAAACAGATTTACGTTATCTTTTAAAAATGAGAATGAAATAATTTTTCAACAAAAATATTTCCAAGATAATATATTTCAATTTAGAATTGCTTTTTTATTGGTAACAGCAATTTATGGTTTGTTTGGCTTTCTTGATAGTAAGATCAATCAGGACTTAGTACATATCTTTCATTTTTTAAGATATTATATTATTGTACCTAGCATGTCAACCGTTATTATTTTTTCATTTACAAAATTTTTTAAAAAGTATTGGCATGAAATCATTTTTGCAGGTATCTTAATTGCTGGTTTGAGTGGCGTAATATTAACATTATTGGCAGCAGACAATTATGCGTATTATGCTGGATTAATGGTAATATATTCGGCTACATATTTTTTTGTTAAATTAAGATTTTACTTAGCAACGATTGTTTGTTGGTTAATCCTTATTTTTTTTAATATTTGTGCCTTAACATTTATTAAAATAGATTCTGAGATGTTGCTTATTAATGATTTCTTTTTTATTTCTACTAATATTATAGGAATGTTTGCTGCCTATAATATAGAGTATTATATTAGAAGAAATTTTATACTTAATAAACAATTAGACATCAGAAATGCAGAGATTATTGAGGTAAATAAATCGTTAGAAATTAAAGTTATTGAACGTACTAAAGAATTAATTAAAGCTAAAGAAAAAGCTGAAGAAAGTGATAGACTTAAGTCTGCATTTTTAGCTAATATGAGTCATGAAATAAGGACTCCAATGAATGGAATACTGGGATTTGCTGAATTATTAAAAGAACCTTCCTTATCTGGGGAAGAACAACAGAAATATATTAAAATAATTCAGAAAAGTGGTGATAGAATGCTGAATATTATAAATGATATCATATGTATTTCAAAAATAGAATCGGGATTGATGGAGCTTAATTTATCTGAAACAAATATTAAGAATCAAACCGATTATATTTATACTTTTTTCAAACCTGAGACAGATCAAAAGGGCATACAATTTATACTAAAAGACAACTTACCAGATAAAACAATAACATTTAAAACTGATAAAGAAAAAGTTTATGCAATACTGTCGAATCTAGTTAAAAATGCT
>CAYRBL010000127.1:7928-8823 GCA_964422385.1 uncultured Bacteroides sp. | reverse complement strand
TTTGGTTTAATGAAAGAGAAATGCCTCATTCATTTTTTGAAGTTGAACATTCAACTGATATTCAAAATTCACTTACTAAATTTAACGATTTACAGGATTTCTATTCTCGAATGGTTATTGTAGCAGATATAAAAAGAAAAGATGAATACTTAAATAAAATTAAATATTCTTCGTTTAATGACTTAACAAAAAATAACAGAGTTTCTTTTTTAGATTACGAAACGCTGAACAAACAATATGAATATCTAATAGAGCAACAGAAATTTGAATTTGTATTATGAAAACATTTGAAATAGAAATAAAAGAAACATTAATAAGAAGGATTAAAATTAAATCAAATTCTTTAGACGAAGCTATGGATAAAGTAAAGGAAAGATATAAAAAGGAAAGATATGTATTAGATTATTCTGATTTTGTAGATACTGATTTTGATATTTCTACATTTACAAAACTAGAAAATAGCAATGAGTTCTCAAACTTTATTTTGCAAAAAGCAGAAGAGATGATTAGTAGCTTTTCTTTAGAAGAATTAGCTAGAATTGGATTTGGTGATTGCATATCAGCTTTACAAAAATATAATTCAATTAATAATGACAATAAATTTATATAAATATTATTAAAACATGTCAGACCCAAGAGAAATACTTAAAAATAAATTAATCGGATTAGGGATTGATGAATATAGGATTAAAAATAATATGGATTGTTTCGAGATTGGAAGAGTAGTATTGGAATATAAGGAAAGATACATTGTAAAAACAAACAATGGTGAATTTGATGCCGAAATAACCGGCAACTTACGTTTTATGGCCAATAATCGCGAAGATTCACCTGCTGTTGGCGATTGGGTTGCATTGACAACTTATGATACTTGGTACTCGTGGGAATAGTAAAC
>CAYRBL010000127.1:0-7828 GCA_964422385.1 uncultured Bacteroides sp. | reverse complement strand
AGATGTCACAAAAGTCGCAAGGGTCACAAGAAAGATAGTTGGAAGTGTGGAGATTTAAGAATTGGACTTATGTGACAACTGTGACAATTGGTACTCGTGGGAATAGTAAACAGATGTCACAAAAGTCGCAAGGGTCACAAGAAAGATAGTTGGAAGTGTGGAGATTAAGAATGGGACTTATGTGACAACTGTGACAATTGGGACTCGTGGGAATAATGAATAGATGTCACAGAAGTCGCAAGAGTCCTAAGAAAGAAAGTAGAAAGTGGGTAGATTAAGAATGGGACTTATGGGATAAATGTGACAATTGGGACTCGTTGGAAAAGCAAACAGATGTCTCAAGAGTCCCAAAAGTCCCAAGAAAACATTAATAAAAGCTATAAAAAGCAATAATAAAAATAATACTAATAATAAAACAATGTCTGATAAAAATGAAGGTTTTATACCACCTCATGGTGGCTACCGTAGTTTAATAACTTACCAGAAATCGGAAATTATTTACGATGGCACTGTTTATTTTACCAATCGTTTTTTTAAGAAATTCGACCGTACTATTGATCAAATGGTGCAAGCTGCCAGAAGCGGTAAGCAAAATATTGTTGAAGCTAGTATGGCTTCAGCTACTTCAAAGGAAACTGAGATAAAACTTACAAATGTAGCTCGTGCAAGTTTTGAAGAACTTTTAATAGATTATGAAGATTTTTTAAGGACACATATATTACAGCTATGGGGGAAAGATCATAAGCTTACAACTCGTTTTCGTGAACTTAACAGAACTCCGGATGCAAGCTACCAGACTTATATTAAGGCTATTGAAAACACTGACCCTGAAATTTGTGCAAATTCAATGATCAGCCTTATTACTATAGTATCTTATTTGCTTAATCAGCAAATAAAATCATTAGAGAAAGCATTTATTGAAAATGGTGGTTTACGAGAGAGAATGACTAAAACAAGAATAGATCATAGAAATAAAAGACAATAGTTGGAAGAATGGGACTTATGGGACAAATGTGACAATTGGGACTTGTGTGAATAATGAATAGTTATCACAAAAGTTGCAATTTATCAACAATAATTTAAAAAGAAAGCAAATAAATGAAAAAACTAGCAATACTATTTATCTTAATTTTGATAGTTCTAAAAAGCGGTGCTCAAAAGGAGACTTTTAATAAGAGTATAAATAAAGATTCGTTGTTTGAAGTTGTTGTTAAAAAACTTCCTAAGGGTATACAGAAAGAATATACTAAATTATATAAAAATGGGAATGAACAGGAAAAAGAATTTCTGTTGTTTATGCTTTGTATGCCAAGAAGTAGCAAAGAGGAGTTGATAGATAACTTTGAGAAGAAAAAAGCTGAGATATTTAAATTGAAAGAAGAATATTTGAAACTTGTTCCAGCTAATTATTTAGTAGAAATTGAATTTGAACCTGAAAATATTGTTATTAATCAGCCCAAATCAATAACTTTAAAAATCTACAAACAAAAAATACAAAACGAAACTACTTCTAAATCTGACTCAAACGAAGTAGAAAGAAATGATGGATTAGAAGTTGTTTCTCAAAACTGGAATATGGCTTACGATTCGGATACTTTACATTATTTAATTAAGACGCTAGGTTGGGATATGCAAACCATTATACAAATTAAAAAATATCTGGATGCTGCAAATTGTATCTCAATTGAGAATAACACCTATGTAACTATTGGATATGCAAGAAGTGGGATGGGGAAGTATTCGTATAATATACATGATTCTAAGTTGACTGAGAAAGAAATTGCTGGATTAAAAGAAACGTGTACCCATATTTTTTATAAAGATAATGTAGTTTTAGAATACGGTGGAGGAGCGATAGGACCACAGTGTTTCGAAAAAGAATAATTATTATGAAGAGTTAAATAACTATATCGTTGAAGTATTGTTAAAGATAAAATCATTTAATAAATAATAAACTAATAAAAATGAAAAAACAAATATTTAAAACACTCAAATATATCTTACTAAGTATTGGTATAATACTATTAATATTAATAGTAAATTTTGTTGTAATAAAAAGATTAGATAGAAATGTATTGGAGAATAAAAATCTAACTCCAACCATAAATAAAGATAAACAAGCATATCTTGTACCTTCTGTATTTATGAACGGAGAGCGATTTTATATAAAACTGTTTCTTGAGAATGGCGATTCAATTTTGGCATTTGGTGATACAGGTGGTGGTATGTCGATGATGCAAGCATCCACAATAGAAAAGAATAAATTAAAATCAAAAACAAAAATAGGTTTATTGCGTGGTGTTATGCCTATACATTATATATTATTAAAAGATATAGTAAAAGATGAAAATTTCCCTCAAACATATCCAATGCGTAACTTCGTTATTCGACACCCTTTTTCGAGAGTTACTGAACCTTATATGGTGATACCTCCTGAAGATGATGAAATGAAATTTATAAAGCAAACAATGCCGGATATGGATGCTTTTTTTGGGCAAAGCTTTTTTATGGGTAAATCCTGGACTATTGATTATATACATCAAAAGATTTGGGTAAATACACCTTTAACAGAAAAGGATAAAAGCTATCAATATGTTCAGAAAATCGGATTTAAGAAGAATAGTAATCAAGAGAACATATTCGGACACCCAAGTATGACAATAGAGGTAAATGGGGAAATAATTGATGTATTATTCGATACTGGAGCGAGTATAATACTTTCGGAAAATGGGAAAAAACAATTGAATACGAATTCAAAAACCATTGGTGGATCATTTATTGCGAAATCTATTTTTGATAAATGGAGAAAAGAACACCCTGAATGGAAATATTATCCAAAGTCAGATATGGATAATGATGTTATTGAAGTACCAATTGTAAAAATAGGAGGAAATGAGGTAGGACCTGTATTATTTGCTTGTAGAGCTGATGAAAATTGGTCAGTTAATATGATAAATACTATGGATAAGGTTGTAAAAGGTGCAATTGGAGGTTCCGGATTGAAGTATTTGAAAGTTACAATTGATTATAATTCTGAGTTAATTAAATTTGAAAAACAATAATTTACTTTTCAAATTTATATTGTTTAATTATTCAACAGTTGTATAGTTTTTCAACAGTATATATACTTTTTTAGTTATCAGTATTTCTATTAGTATAATAATTCAATGTGTTGAATTATTATACAGTCTTAGCATGTGTATTCTAAATAGTCTTTTTAAAATAGTGTTATAATTCATATAGTTAAGAGTCTTTTTTAGATTGGCATCATATTTGAATAACAGATTGTAGTATAAACAATCTAATATTTATAAATCATGGTAATTTTAATTATAATAGCATTTTTAGTGATAAGTTTCACCGTAGATTCGCTCGTAAAGTTTAGTAGACAAAGAAAATTAACTACAAAGGTAGTGAGTGAGGACACAATTAGAGTATTCAATCAAGCATCTGTAAGTGTACCCAATGGTATTTATTATGATAAAACACATACTTGGGCTTTTATGGAGAAAAATGGTTCTGTAAAAATAGGAATTGACGATTTTCTACTTCACATTACTGGCAAAGTAAATAACATAAAAATGAAAGAAGCAGGAGAACGAATTCTTAAAGGTGAAGTTGCTTTTTCTATTATTCAAAATGGTAAACAACTTACGATTAAAGCTCCTGTTTCGGGTATTATTAAAAGTAAAAATAATAATTTATTTAACGAACCTGAATTACTTAATTCTTCTACTTTCAACGAAGGATGGGTATATACAATTGAACCTACTAACTGGCATAGAGAAACAAACTTTTTATTTATGGCAGATACTTATAAAGATTGGTTGAAAAGTGAATTTGTTCGTCTAAAAGATTTCTTTGCTATGGTAGCAAATCCAACAAAAAATGAATTTTTACCAATTATATTACAGGAAGGTGGAGATATAAAAGAAAATGTTTTGATGGATATGAGCCCTGAAGTATGGGAAGAATTTCAAAAGAAATTTATGAATAATTAGTTCAATCGTATATTATATGAGTATTTTAAGAACTGTTTGCTGCATTGCAAACAGTTCTTTTTTTATGATAATGATTCCTTATTATAATGTTAGATAAAATAATTTGATAAATATATAACAATATTATTTTTAAGAGATACTATTTCTATATTATTTTTAGTAACTTTGTAAAATCTTAAACAACCTAAATTATGCTATCAAAATTTGATAATATGCTTAATGGTCCATTACTTAAAAAGTATATAAGGATCAGATCTTCCATTTATGGTAGGGTTGTGTATATAATTATAATTCTTTCCATTTTTTTATTTGCGTCTTTAGGTATTATATTCAGGTCGGTGAATGAGGAGTATATGAAGAAAATTATTCATCAACGAGGTTCAAATGCAGCAATGTTAGTGAGTAGTGCGCTCTATCATTCAATGTTGGAAAATGATAGAAGTGCAATTCAGAAAACATTAGACATTATTAACAAGATGTCGGGTATAGATGAAGTTAATTTGTATAATAATAAGGAAAATTTGATTTACTCTTCCTTTTCTAAGAATATGATAGGCCATAGTAATCCCAATTGTTTAGAGTGTCATAAAAGTATAAAAACATTGCTTCCTGCAAAAGATAATTATTCAAAAGTAATAGAAATGAATAGTGAGTGTGTGATGAATGAAAATGATAATAACCATCGGCATTTACTAATTAATTCTCCTATCTTAAATGAAAAATCTTGTTATACCAGTTCTTGTCATGCACATCAGGAAAGTGAAAAAGTATTAGGTTCGTTAGTAATAAAAGTTCCATTAAAAGAACTTGATGATACACTCGAAAACTCATCTAAAGATTTCTATATCTTAGCAACAATTACCACATTATTATTAATAGGTTTTCTTATATTCTTTACAAGAAGAAGAATAAAAAAACCATTAAATGAGCTGATAAAAGCAAGTATAGCTGTATCGAATGGAGATAGAAACACAAGATTAGAGATAAATCCCAACCAATTGGATGATATGCGAATGGTTTCAAAAGCATTTAATGATATGTTAGATCATTTGCAAACAGCCAATAGTGAATTGAAGAATTGGTCGCAACAATTAGAATATAAAGTCCGAATTAAGTCTGAAGAGTTGGGACATGCACAAAATGAGTTGATAAATATAGAGAGAATTGCTTCCCTAGGTAAGCTTTCATTATCTGTTGCTCATGAAATCAATAATCCACTTTCGGGTATATTAATTTATACTAAATTAGTTCACAAGCAACTTGCCAATCTTGATATGGACCTTGATAAGAAGGAATCGATGTTGAAACATTTAAAGATGATAGAAAACGAATCAAAAAGATGTGGAGATATCGTTAAAGGATTGTTGGATTTCTCGAGAAAAGATCAAAATTTTTATGAAAATAAACATCTTCATGAGATTTTACAAGAAACAAGTGACTTGATGAAGCATTCGATGGTGATTGCTAAGATAAGTTTCATAACAGATTTTTCAGCAAAAAATGATTTAGTTTATTGTAGTCCGAATCAAATAAAACAAGCTTGTATTGCAGTTTTGGTAAATGCATCTGAAGCTTGTGCTGAGAATGGGGAAGTTGTTTTTAGGACTTATAATAATACTGATGATCATATTACTATAGAGATTACAGATAATGGAATGGGTATAGCAGAAAATGACATTCCACATATTTTCGAGCCATTCTTTTCAACAAAATATAATACCAGAGGAACGGGATTGGGATTAGCAATAGTGCATGGAATTGTACAAAGCCATAATGGGAAAATAGAGGTGAAGTCACATGCTGGTAAAGGAACTTCAATTTCTATAATTTTGGATGTAAAAAAGTAAAAGGAGATTTTAGTATGAGTGAAAAAATATCGATTTTAATAGTTGACGATGAAGAATCTGTAAGGGATTCTCTTTTAAATTGGTTTCTTGAAGATGGCTATCAGGTAGAGATTGCAGAAAATGCGAAAATAGCATTATTGAAACTTGAATCTAGAAATTTTGACATCATTTTAACTGATATCAAAATGCCTGGAATGGATGGTTTAGAGATGTTAAGAAGAATTAAGACATTAAAATCAGAAGCTATCGTAATTGTAATGACTGCTTTTGCAACTGTGGATACAGCTGTGCAAGCTTTAAAAGATGGAGCTTTTGATTATATTACTAAACCTTTTGACCCTGATGACCTTTCGCATCTTATTAGAAATGCTTCGAAACTTATTAAACTATCTCAAGAAAACGAACTGCTGTTAGAAAAAGTTGTGACTTTGGAAAATATTGAAGATATAATTGGCAAAAGTGATGCAATGAAGAAGGTATTGAAAGATGTAGAAAGTGTTTCACATTCTAATTCTTCAGTTATTATTACTGGTGAAAGTGGTACTGGAAAAGAGTTGATTGCAAAGGCTATTCATTATAATTCTCCAAGAAAGTATTTTCCTTTGGTAAGTGTACATTGTGGTGCTTTGACTGAAAGCTTGTTGGAAAGTGAATTATTTGGTCATGAAAAAGGAGCTTTTACAGGAGCGATGTACAATAGAAAAGGTAGGTTTGAAATGGCTGATAATGGAACTATATTTTTAGATGAAATTTCGACTATTTCGGTTAAGATGCAAGTTGAATTATTGAGAGTTCTGGAGACAAAAGCCTTTATTAGAGTAGGAGGGAACAAGGAGATTAAATCGGATTTTAGGGTGATTTGTGCAACCAACAGGAATTTGAAACAGATGGTAGATGAGGGTACTTTTCGCGAGGATTTATATTATCGATTAAATGTTGTGAATATACATGTGCCTCCTTTAAGAGAGCGTGTTGGAGATATTCCATTACTTACAGAATATTTTATTAAAAAGTATTGCCAATCGATGAACAAACCAATATTGAAAATAGATAAAGCAGCACTTCAGGTTTTGGAAGCTTCTCAATTTCCAGGAAATATTCGTGAACTTGAAAATATGATAGAGCGTGCAATTGTTGTTGGAAATGGAAAGAAAATATCGATTAATGACCTTCCTATTAACGAAAATATTATTAAATCATCAGCAGAAAGTTTGGACGAACAGGAAAAACAACACATCACGATTATCTTAAATAAATATGATTGGAATATTTCTCGTACAGCTAAAGCATTAGATGTAGATAGAGTTACACTTTATAATAAAATAAAGAAATACAATCTAAAATCTAAAAAATAAAGAGTATTAAAACGAAGCAAAGCATAAAATTTATACCTATTATAAATTAAATATGAATCTGCAAAGTATTACATTAGTTTTCTTTGGTAATTTTGATTCAGTTTTCATAGAGAAAATTGCAGCTAATATTCATGCAAAATTTTTAGTTGAAGTTACAATAAAAGAAGGTCATCTTGACTTGAGTGATTTTTATGATGCTGCACGGCTACAGTATAATGCAAATATGATTTTAGAACAAATAAATTTAAATTTTGCTACAGATAATTCTAAAACTATCGGTTTATTTAATGTCGACCTTTTTATTCCTATCTTTACTTATATTTTTGGACAAGCATATTTGAATGGTCAAACAGGAATTGCATCTTGTTTTAGGCTTTATAATGAGCGATATGGAATCGAATCGGATGAAAATATAGTTTTAGAACGCTTTTGTAAAGGCATTATTCACGAGCTTGGGCATACTTTTGGTTTGGTGCATTGTTTTATTCCTGATTGTGTTATGAGAGCGGGGACTTATGTGGAAGATATTGATCAAAAAGGAAATGGATTTTGCCCAACATGTATTTCAAAGTTAAAATCATATTAAAATAAATACAAAAGATTTTACCTTTTATTTTGGAAAATC
>CAYRBL010000126.1:0-8847 GCA_964422385.1 uncultured Bacteroides sp. | reverse complement strand
TTTTAAGACCACAAAGATAATAATAATTTTATTATGTTAGCACCATTACTCCTAAAAGGAGAGGGAGTAAGACAATATTATTCTATACCTAATAGCCTAAAAAGCTAAAAGCCTACTTAAGCTTTGCGCAATTCGCGGGCTATCTTGTTTGATTTACGTCTTTTTAGTTTTACTTTCATTTCGTAAGCTATTAAATACATTGCCGGAACAAATATTAATGTTAAGAAGGTAGCAAAACTCAAACCAAAGATGATAGTCCAGGCCAAGGCACCAAAGAATGCAACGTTATCTCCACCAAAATGGATGTGTGGATTTAAAGATGTAAACAAGGATACAAAGTCGATGTTTAAACCTACCGCAAGTGGAATCAAACCTAAAATAGTAGCCGATGCTGTAAGGATAACAGGTGTAATTCTGGTTTTACCTGCCTGCACAATAGCTTCTCTTGTTTTAAGACCTCTTTCTTTTAAGACATCTGTAAATTCAACCAAAAGAATACCATTACGAACCACAATACCTGCCAACGCTACAACTCCCATACCTGTCATGATGAAAGAGAATGTCATGTTGAAGGCAATAAATCCTAGCAATACCCCGATGATACTAAAGAATACTTCGCTGAAAATAATGATAGGTTTGCTGATGGAATTGAACTGTGTGATGAGGATAAACATTACTAAGAACATTGCAAGCAACATCGCTTTCATCATAAAAGCACCTGTCTCTTTTTGGTCGTCTTGCTCACCTGTAAAGGCAATATCAACACCTTCGGGCTTATTAAATTTAGGAAGTTTAGTCTTTAATGACTGAACGATTTCGTTGGCATTATATTCGGAAAGCACATTCGACGAAAGTGTAATTACCTTCTTTAGATTCTTACGTTTTATACCGCCATAAGTATTTTGATAACTAATTTTAGCAATAGACGACAAAGGAATCTGACGCAATTGTCCTGAATTCATATCACGATAAGTTATCTTAAGATTCATAACCCTGTCGATATTCTTACGCTGGCTTTCTTCATAACGAATCTGAATAGGATACTGGTCTTCACCTTCTCTATATTTAGATGATTCTTTACCAAAGATAGCATATCTAACTTCCATACCTATTTGTCCTGTAGAAATACCTTCGTGATTTGCCCTTTCTCTGTCGATATTTACGATAAGTTCAGGTTTGTTATTGTCGAAATCTGACTTTAATTGTTCGATACCTTCTATTTTTAAAGAATCAACAAACGACATATAACTGGTAGCTGTACTTATTAATTGATCGAGGTTATCGCCACTTATTTCTATGTTGATAGGCTTACCGGTAGGTGGACCGTTCTTATTTTGGTCAACTGTAATTTCGGCACCCGAAATACCTTTAACCACATTACGCATCTTATCAAGATAAGGCATCGTTGACTCCCCATTACGTTTGGCTGTTTCAACAAAAGCAACAGTTACCTTTCCTAAATTAGAAGCCGAAGTTCGGGTATTAAACTTATCGTCGGAAGCACCCACGGCAACATTCGAAAGCACTGATTCTACTATCTTATTAGAGTCGCCGATAACAGTATAAATTCTGTCTTCGACCATACGGGTAATCGAATCCGTAACTTTAATATCGGTACCAACAGGCATCTTAATATAAGCATAAATATAATTAGGATCGTTGGCAGGGAACAACACAGCTTTTGGTTTGGCAATATTCATTATTACCATAGTAACAAAAAACAATGCAATTAAGGCAGCAAGTATCCAATAAGGACGACGTTTTGCAACAAAGTACCTTAATACATTCTCGTATTTGCGCATCATTGCTGGGATGAAATGATGTTGGAAATGTAACAATATATGGCGTCCCCATAACTGATGACCTACAAAAGATATACCTATAAAGATTGCGAAGTTGGCAAAACCAGGAAGCGATAATAGATGTAAAAGGAGGCCTAAGACTACAAATATTCCACCAATGGTAAACACCTTCTTCTTACTGAAATTAATTTCTTCATCATCGTGATGCTTCATAAAAGAAACAGCAAACACAGGGTTGAAAATATAAGCAACAATCAAAGAAGCAAACAAAGTAATGATAAGCGTAACGGGGATAAAGTACATGAACTTACCGATAATACCCGGCCAGAAAGCAAGAGGAAAGAAAGGCGCTAATGTAGTTAAGGTTCCCGAAAGGATAGGCACAAAAACTTCTCCTGCGGCATACTTAGCCGAAGTTTTAATATCGAATTCGCCCTTATGTTGGTTGAAAACTCTATGTGTATTTTCGATAACCACAATGGCATCGTCAACTACAATCCCCAACGCAAAGATGAAGGCAAACATCACCAACATATTCATCGTAAACCCAATTTCAGGCATCACAATATAAGCAAGCGCCATTGATAAAGGCACCGACAATCCTACGAAGATAGCATTGGTCAGTCCCATAAAGAACATCAGGATGATGGTTACAAGTATAAATCCAATGATGATAGTATTGTTAAGATCAAACAAAGTATTTCTTGTAAACACCGACTGGTCACCAGTTATAGTAAACTTAAGTTTAGAAGGGAATTTGTCCTTCTTCAACTTTTCCATAGTAGTTTTAATCTTATCAGAAGCCTCTAATAAGTTCTCGCCACTCTTCTTAATAATATTTAAAGTAATAACATTCTTACGTTCTAAAGTTGCATAACTTTCTCTTTCTTTAAACCCATCTCTTATTTCAGCAATGTCTTTAAGATAAACCAAAGCGCCACTCCCTGACTTAAGAATTAGGTTCTTTAAAGTTTCCATTTCTTTAAATTCGCCAACAACCCTTATACTTCTTTCGGTACCCTGCATCTTTACAGAGCCTCCCGAAATGGTTAAGTTTTCTCTGGCAATTGCATTATCAACATCACTTAAAGATAGACTTGCAGCTTGCATTTTGTACATATCAAGGTTCACTTGAATTTCTCTATCCAAAGCACCAACAATATCAACACGAGTGATTTCTTTTAAACCTTCCAGAGCATCCTTCATGTCGTCGGCATATTTCTTGAGTTTATCCAACTCATAATCCCCGGACATATTTATATACATAATAGGAATCTCGGAGAAGTCTATTTCCATTACCGAAGGCTCTTTTTGAAGGTCGGTAGGCAAATCATTCTTCGATTTATCTACAGCATCCTTCACCTTTTGCTTGGCAAACTGTACATCCACATCCGTATTAAACTCAACAACTATCATAGAGAAATCCTGAATGGAGTTAGAAGTAACCTTTTTAACACCATTAATGGATTTGATATTCTTTTCGATAGGACGCGTAACCAAGTTCTCCATATCAGCAGGAGAGGTTCCAGGATAGATGGTATTTACCATCATCGTTGGGATTACCAGTTCGGGGAATTGCTCTTTTGGAATGGTATTATAATTGATAATACCAAAGATAGAGATGATAACCATGAGCACATAAATACTCGTCTTGTTATCGATAGCCCAACTGGTTCCGAAAAATTCTTTAAACTTAATGTTCTTCATTTTTTAGACTATTTCCAGTTTAAATTATAGTTTAATTGTTTGTCCGTCTTCTAGATTTTGATAACCAGTAACGATAACTTTATCGCCAGCTTTTAAACCTTCGATAACTTCGGCCAAACCATTATAGTTTTGTCCACTCTTAACAATTCTTTTCTTAGCCACCATATCCTTGCCATTTGTTTCCTGAACATACACATATTCACCCTTTGTATCTTTTTGAATAACGCTTACAGGAAGCACAAAAGCTTTCGCACTTTTATAATCATTAATCTTTACAACGGCTATCATATTAGCTCTGAATTCCATCTTACCGGGATTCAATCTCGACTCAATAATGAAGGTTCTGTTTGTTGGATTAATATATTTGCTGGTAAAAGTTATGTTTGATTCAATATCCTGATTGTAATCTGGGAAACGAACGTAGACTTTATCACCTTTTTTAACTCTTGGAGAATAAGCTTCGGCAACATCTGCTGTAACTTTAACCACGCTGAAGTTTACTAAACGGAATGCAGGAAGAACGCCAGGTGCTGCAAGTTGACCTACTTTTACAAGTACTTCTTCTATGCTTCCATTGATAGGTGCAGTTATTTTCGACATATCCATTTGTTCGTTCAATGTTCTGAGTTTCTTTTCTAGTGCTTCTTTATTATTTTTGGCTGATAAATATTGTACTTCCGAACCAATCTTTTTGTCCCAAAGATTCTTTTGTTTGTTGTACATTGTGGTTGCAAAAGTAAGTTGAGTTTGCAATTCATCAATAGATTGACGCATTACAGCATCGTCTAACTGAGCAAGGATTTGACCTTGTTTAACAACGTCGCCTTCCTTTACAAAAACCTTAGTAACGGTACCTGCCATTTTTGGAGCCACTGCTACATTGTCTTCTCCATCAATCTTACCCTGAACTTCGATAAAGTGATTGAATTCTTCGGTTTTAACTTCTGCAATTCCTACAATAGCTATCTTCGAGCTGTTGGTATCCTTACCTTCTTTCGAAATTTCTTCTTGCAACTTAGTTATTTGTTCGGTTAACTTGTCGCGTTGTGTTTTTAGCTTTTCTAATTGCGCTTTTTTGTCGCCGCTTTTGCAAGCAACAATACTGAATAAAATACTTATTATAATTATTAGCTTTTTCATGCTGTGTATATTTTTAATGTTTGTTATTTTAATAATTTCTCTAGTTTTGTATATGAAGACGACATATCCATTATCGATGTATAATAGTTAGTTTGAGCTTGCAAGTATTGGTTTTGAGCTTGCGCAAGTTCTAAACTTGATATGATTCCTTCTTTATATTTATATAATGATTTGGAATAAATCTTATATGATAAATCTCTTGCTTGTTTGTTGGTTTGGTATTTATTCATCGATGAAATAAAGGACGAACGAGCATCAGAGAACTGTGTTTGAAGCCCCATTGATAGCTGAGATTTGCCATTCTTTATCTTTTCTAAACCTAAATTTGCCTGACTAACTCTGGCAAGCTTTTGACCGCTACCAAAGATAGGAATATTTACATTTAACCCAACAACATTTGGGGGAGTAAAAGAAAACGAATTGCTGTTAAAGTTTTCCTGATGATTATAAAAAACAGCAACATCAGGAAGGAAAGTTGACTTCTGAAGTTTAACATTTAAATTAGCCATCTTTTCTTGAACTTCCAACAAACGGAAATCTGTTTGATTATTTACATCAAGATTCTTTTGAACCAATACTTCTGCATTTAATTGACCAATTAATTGCTCGGTATTGTCCTTTAAATCAATTTGTGTCTTTAATTCCATACCCATTTGAAATTTCAATAGATTCATCGCAACTTCGCATTGTCTATCTATCATTTCTTTTGTGTTTTGGATATTTGTAAGCGTCAATTGCATCTGGTCAACATCTGTTTCTTCCATCAAACCTTCTTTTTGTATCTCCGAAATTTCTTTCAGGATATTGCTTGTGGTTTGATAAATGCTATCGATAACCCTTTTGTTTTCCTGAGCAATTACACAGATAAAATAAGCGTTGGTAACTGCTTCCATCAAATCGTTTTCCGATTTAGTAATACTTATTTCTGAAAGCTGTTTAAAGGTCTTCGAAGTCTGCAAGCCTACTAAATAAGAACCACTGAACAACAATTGAGATACGGTGATGTCGAGCGTTAATCCCCACATCTGATCCTTATCTTCTACTTTTTTTGGAGTCCCAGGATTAGGAATGTGTCCTAAAGCACCGTTAGCAGGAGCCAATGTATGCAAAGCCTGATCAGCTGAATACATCCAGGCGCCTAAAGAATTTAGACTTGAGAATTCTTTAATTTTATCAGGTAAAGCCAGCATATAGGAGCCTGCCAGTTTACCATTGATTTGTGGCAGTCCAAAAGATGTAGTTTCCCAAATCTTTTGTTTAGCTGATTCCAGATCGATGTTTGCGTTCTTGATCAGCGGACTGTTTTTTAGCGCATAATTTTGTGCTTCTTTCAGCGAAAGCTGCACATTACTGTTTTGCTGAGCCTGCAATCCCTGTGAAAGCAGTGCCGCAAGTGACAGTGTTAGTGTTATTGATTTTATTAGATTCATAAATTTATGATTAAATTAGAGCCTCGTTTTTTAATTTATTTTCAAAATATTTTATCCCTTTATTGCTTGCAATCCCTCGGATATGATAGGTAAATAATTCTCTAAAGAATGTTTCCTGATCAAATATTGTGGGGTTCGATTTGCCTTCAAAAATCACATCATCCAATCGGGCAACATAGATTGTTGCTATTATTTCGGCATTCATATCATCTCTATACAATCCCTCGCTCACGCCTTTTTCGATATTTGCCTTAATATTATTAAAGATATGTTCGCGATGGTCGTGCACCAACTCTTTCATAAGTTCGGGATAATATTTCTTAAGATCGTACATCAGCACAGGATTTGTCTCCTTCATTATTTCTATTAAATATTTACTTACTTCAAGTAATTTATCAATAGCATTTAGTTTTTGACTAATAACTTCGTCAAACTTTTCATCGCGTTTACAGTTGTGAAGGCTGATAATTTTCTTTACTAATTGAGCTTTATCGCAGAAAAAACTATATAAAGTCTTCTTTGATATCCCCAATTGATGCGCTATATCATCCATCGAAACGCTTTTAATACCGTACTTTTTAAAAAGTTCCCCGGTTTTTTCTATAATAAATTGTTCACGTTCTTCCATGCTGCAAAATTAGAAATAATTTTTGAATAAAAAACTATTTTAATAAAAAAAGTTTCCAAAGTGTAAAAAGTTTATTTAGTTTCCATTTTTTTTGCTGCAAAAGTAGATGTCATATATATAATGTATAAAATAAAATCGGTAAACGTAGGAATAGTTTCGGCAAACGAAATATTATAAGGTTTCAAAATAGTGAATGGTTTTACTTTATTAAAACACTTATAAATTTATTAATTCACAATCTAACTTATAAATATTATTTTTAATTAGATTTATAAAGTAAAAATCATAAATAAATCGTAATTTTGTAGAATGAAAAACGAAGAAAATAACACCTATAAATCCGAATTTAAAAAGGAACTTGATAAGTTTGCAGCAAAACTTAAAGAGTATGTTTCAACTGATAATGGAGATTGGGCTGTAAAAGGGTTTATAGATATTTACAAAAATATTTATACGATTTCGGCAGATACTAAGATTATTTCTAAAATTTTAGAAATACATATCTTTCCTCAGATTCTTGAATTTGCAGAAAGTATTGGATATAAAATTATGTTGGCAGAAAAGCAAAACTGGTATCCAGATATTACTTTGATAAATAAAAGTAACGAAAATATTAAATTTGCTATTGATATAAAGACCACTTATAGAGATTCAAAAACAGGAAAGAATGCTACCGGTTTTACTTTGGGTAGTCATGGAACTTATTTTAAAGAAAGGAATAATCCTAAAAATATTCAGTTCCCTTATTCACAATATAACGGTCATTATGTGTTAGGTATCATATATACACGTGTTAATGTAACTGATTTTCTTGAGGCTGAAATTTATCAAGTAAAAGAACCTAATGAAGAATATAAAGCTAAGAAAACCAAGATAGGTAATCGAGAAATTACCACTGTTGAAAACCTGAAGTCAATTACATCAGTTATTAAGGACTTTGATTTCTTTGTTGCCGAAAAATGGAAGATTGCCAGTGATAGTCATGGTTCGGGTAACACAGCAAACATTGGTTCTATCGTTAATATTGACGATTTGAAGAATGAAAGAGGAACTTTCAGTAATTTAGGAGAAGATTGGTTTGATGATTATTGGATTAACTATGGTAAAATAACAATTATTAAAAACGGTAAAACTATTAAGATTACCAAATTAAACGACTATTTAGAATTTAAAAACCGTAAAGATCTTATAGAAAAAATAGTTAAATCAGCTATTATTAGGAAAAAATAATGAATAAAATATTTATACCACCTATTAAAAGTCAAGGCATCAAAACAAAACTGGTTCCATGGATTATGGATATAGTTCCCAACTATTCAGGAGCTTGGATTGAACCATTTTTAGGAACAGGAGTAGTGGCTTTTAATTCGGGTAGTAAAAAAGCTATTCTCAACGATACCAACCCTCATATAATTAATTTTTATAAACAAGTTCAGAACAAAGCAATAAATGCACCATTGATGCGTCAGTATTTGGAAAAAGAAGGTAATCTTTTGCGTAATGCCGACAATAATGGTTATGCACATTACTTAAATGTACGCAAAAGATTCAATACCGAATTTTCACCTTATGATTTTATCTTTCTTTCGCGTGCAGGGTTTAACGGTATGATGCGGTTTGGAAGTAAAGGCAATTGGAATATTCCTTTTTGCAAAAAACCAGACCGTTTTGCACAAGCTTACGTAACTAAAATTGTAAATCAACTTGAAAATGTATCTCAGATTATAAAACCTGAACCTGATTGGGTGTTTTATAATAAATCGTTTGCAGATATTATTCCATTGGCAACCAAAAACGATTTTATTTATTGCGATCCTCCATATTATGGTCGTTATGTAGATTATTATAATGGTTGGACTGAAAAAGACGAAGAATTATTATTTAATTTGCTAAAAGAAACAAAAGCAAAGTTTATATTATCAACCTGGCATCACAATGATTGGCGAAAGAATGATATGATAGAAAAATACTGGGATAAATTTAATATCATAACTAAAGACCATTTTTATCATTCGGGAGGCAATATAGAGAACCGTAAAACGGTAGTTGAAGCATTGGTTTGCAATTTTAATGTTGATAATATAAAAGAACACAACCACGGTGTAAAAGAGAAATCTAACTTAGAACAATTAGATTTGCA
>CAYRBL010000125.1:4282-8872 GCA_964422385.1 uncultured Bacteroides sp. | reverse complement strand
ATATTTTATTTGTTTGAATAAATATTTGTTTCGTTTGCAACTTTTCAAACGAATAAAAGATGTCTGCAAACAGAACAAATACGTCTGCAAACAAAAGAAATATGTCTGCAAACATAACAAATATGCTTTAAACCAAAACAAATATGGCTTAAAACAAATAAAAGACGGCTTTAAACAAATAAAATATGCCTTAAAACAAAACAAATATTGCTTAAAACAAATAAAAGATGCTTGCAAACAAAACAAATATTGAATATATAAGCATCTAGACATCATTTATAGTAATAATAAGTGGATTTATTCCTAAATTATGTAATTTATTAAGATAAATATTGATATTTATACCAAAAAATGCTTTTTATTAGCAAAAATAAGCTCTAAATTGATAAAAAAGCTGACATATCTCCATAACACATATAATTATCAGTATTGTAACTAAACACATAATGGAAACAATTGAAAAGATAGAAATAAAAAATATAAATATGTAAAATTAAATGTTCAAAACACTTATCATTTAAAGTAAAATGAATATAGAGTAATAGCAGAAAAGAAGCTAATGAAAGAGTAAAGGAAAGTGCTTAAAGTAAACAAAAGGTTAAGTAACTAAAGGTTGAATTAGATTGCTCCGGACTTCGCCCCTTTCAATGACGATTGCGGTTTAGCAATGGAATACATTTCTTAAATTACCAAATAACTAAATCACCAAATCACCAAATTGTCTTCCAACTTAAGGCACTTTAAGTACTCAAGGCACTTAAGGCACTCTTATTCCTAAAGCAGCATATTGCCTATCACATATACTGTAAATGAGAACAACCAGGCGGCTCCGGTAGTATAAACAACCGTTAGCAGTGCCCATTTCCAGCTGTTGGCTTCGCGGCGAATAGCTGCAACTACACCAATGCAAGGGAAGTAAATCAGGATGAAAAGCATGTAACAAAAAGCCACAAGTGGCGTGAACACATGACTGCCATCAACATACTTTTCATTTTGTATGCGCGATACTAAGGAGTTTTGTTCGTGATCGTTGTTGTCGGCCTGATACAAAACACCCATAGTGCTCACCACAACTTCTTTAGCAGCTAAACCAGAGAGCACACTCACACTCATTTTCCAGTCGAAACCCAGAGGTTTCATCACTGGTTCAACAAACTTGCCAATCATGCCTATAAAAGACTTGCTTTGATGCTCGCTTTTTTGTTCCATCATCAGCTTATTAATGTTGGCACTCTTTTGTATGTTCAACATGTCGAGTTGTTTGCTGTTGTTTGTATCAATATTTTTAAGTTGTTCGGCATATTGTTTCTCAACGGTATTAATTTCAGCCTTATAATCCTTGCTATAGTTGACATGGATAGGGAAATAGCTGAGCACCCATATAATTATGGAAGCAATAAGAATAATACTACCAATTTTGCGAAGATAAAGATTGGTACGGAAAATCATGTGTTTGATAATACTTCTAAAAGTAGGGATTCGATAAGGTGGCAACTCCATTACGAACGGAACATCAGATGTTTTAAAAACTGTTTTCTTAAGTAATAAAGCCGAAACAATGGCAAAAACAACACCAATAGCATACAAGGAAAACAGAACGGTGCCTTGGTTTTTGGCAAAGAAAGCACTAATAAAAAGAATGTAAACCGGCAAACGAGCACTACACGACATGAATGGGGTGATGAGCATCGTAACCAACCTATCGCGCTTACTTTCGATAATACGGGTAGCCATAATCGCAGGAACGTTGCACCCAAAACCCATCAATAGGGGGATAAAAGACTTGCCGTGAAGACCGATCTTGTGCATAGCTTTGTCCATAATAAACACTGCCCGTGCCATGTAACCTGTATCTTCCATAAAAGAAATAAAAAGAAACAGTATGATAATATTAGGTAAGAAAACGATAACGCCCCCCACCCCATCAATGATTCCTTCGATAAGAAAATCACGGACAATGCCAGCAGGAACAAACAAAGTAGTAAGCTCAGACACCTTGGCTACCAATTGCTCCAGCCAATGTTTGGGAAAACTTCCCAACGAAAATGTAGCAAAGAATGTGAGCCACATAAAAGAAATAAAGATGGGAATACCCCAATATTTATGGGTAAGATAATCGTCGATTAACTCCGACTTCCTTTTCTTTTCAACAGGATTTACTTTCAAAGTTTCCTTTAAAGCACCCGAGATAAAGCCATATCTTAAGTCGGTAATTACGGTCTCAACAGGCTCGTTGAATTGTTTCTCCAGCTTAGCAAATTCTTTTTTAGCTGTAGTAATAATCTCTTCGGAATTGCTACAACGGGTAATATTCTGTGTATATTCTTTATCGTTTTCTAACAGTTCGATGGCAAGATATCTTGATGAAAAGATATTGGTGTAAGCCTTGTTTTCATCTATTTTTATTTTCTCTTGCAAAACGCGTATCGCATTCTCAATAGCAATACCATAATTAACATGTATGTGACGAACAGTAGGTTCTCGATGTTCGTAAATGTCGATAATCTTATCAAATAACTCTTTTATACCTTTACCTTTTGAGCTAACAGTAGGCAGAATTGGAACACCAATCATTTTTCCCAAGGTTATATAGTCGAGGATGTCACCTTTCTTCTCAAATTCATCATACATATTAAGGGCAATCACTACCTGCACACCCATATCTATAAGCTGTGTAGTAAGATACAGATTGCGCTCCAGATTAGAGGCATCCACTATATTAACAACTACATCGGGGAGACTATCAAAGATATAATTTCTAACATAAATCTCCTCGGGAGTATAACTTTTAATAGAATAAGTACCGGGAAGATCAATAATAGTAAAGGAATAACCGTTTTGTTTGTACTTAGCTTCTTTAGCATCAACTGTAACTCCGGCATAGTTACCCACTTTTTCTTTGCTACCCGAAGCATAATTAAACAGGGTTGTCTTGCCTGAATTAGGATTGCCGACAAGGGCAACATGTATATTCTTTCTTTTTTCTAACCACGAACCATTCTCATATTCCCCTTCCATCACACCGTTAGAGTTGTTAACGGCATCTTCTTCAATGCCTATAGCAACTTCAATAAGCTGAGCCTCGCTATTTCTTAAGGTAACTTCATATCCCATGATGCGATATTCGATAGGGTCTTTCATAGGAGCTTTTTTAACAACTGTTACTTGCTTTCCCACCACAAAACCCATCTCAATAATGCGCTGCCTAAACTGCCCACTACCTTTTATCTTAAGAATAATACCTTGCTCACCTACATTCAGATCAAACAGTGTTGTCATTATATGTTTATAAATTCATTTAATATAAAAAATAAAAAAAACTCTTAACATAATCCCTAAATTGGAACTATATTAAAAGTCTCGTCTCCTTTTTTAAAAGGATTCAAAGCCAAGTAAAACTTAAATAAGAGCTACTGGTATGTTGACTTTGATTTTCTAACTACTCCCTTTTAATAATTCTGCAAAGTTAAAACTAATTTCAATGTCATTAATTATAATGCAGAAAAAATGTAGAAACTTTACAATAAAAACAAAGCAAAGTGGAAGTTGTTTTATAAAACAAAAAGAGCTTAAAGTTTATGATGTAATATATCAGTAAACTTTAAGCTCTTTTTATTAGCTCGCAAGGAGTATATTAATTCTTAGTATGTCTTAGGATCCCATCCATTAACAAATAAATATCTACAAGAAGAACCAGTATTTGGATTTTGTTTCCAAATAACTGAAGAAACGAATAAATTAGCTTTAACCCAAGAAGGATCAATATTAATATTGCAAGTATAATCATAAACAGTACCGCTTGCAGTAGTAGCAGCTTTGGTTACTTTAACACCATAAGCATTGCCATTATCATTGCCAGCTCTAACAACATTTACGTGTTTGTAACCAGTACTACCAGCAGTTTGAACATAACCAACAGGAGCAGTAGGGCTGCCATCAATACCAGTTTCGTTTAAATAAAAGCTTACAAAATAATCACCTGTAACAGCTTTAAAAAACTTAATCTTTGCAGTAACCTGCATAACATTACCAACAATTTTAGTAGTGAATTTAACACCTGCTTCAGCAGTATTTTTAGTAATAGAATCGATAGAAGGTTGCAAACTACTTAAACTAATCTGATGATCCCCGATATAAAAAGCAGGAATACCACCACCAACTGCAGGGCGTGAGCTTTCGTAGCTAAAAAGCAAAGGACTTTGCATAGCATCACTAGGAGCATTGCAATGAAAAGCTAAAGCAATAATCTTACCTG
Organism: uncultured Bacteroides sp.; assembly: GCA_964422385.1. Taxonomy (GTDB): domain Bacteria; phylum Bacteroidota; class Bacteroidia; order Bacteroidales; family JACABE01; genus JBAXLO01. Next base: position 4,617 of record CAYRBL010000125.1, on the reverse strand, counting down.
TATTGGTTTTACAAGCTAGGTTAAAATTTGTGTGACCACTACTGCCACAAATACCACAAGTTGTAGAGGTAAGTTCGCCCATAAAAGCATATTGCTTGGAGGTAGGCAATGTGGAATCAACTGTAGTTTCGTCTTTACTACAAGAAAAGATAAGCGTTAATAAAGAAAACGATAAATAAACTAGTACTTTTTTCATCTGATAAATGTATTTATTATTTGATAAAATATTTCTACTATAGACAAGAGTTTTTATAAAAAGGTTGTCTGTGTTAATAAAAAAACTTTCTTTTTGTTTGTAACTAAGATTTATGTTGTAATTATTTCTTGTGTTTTAT
>CAYRBL010000125.1:0-4182 GCA_964422385.1 uncultured Bacteroides sp. | reverse complement strand
ACTTTAGCACCTAATTCGACCAAAACACAAGCTTGATAACCAGAGCCAGTACCTACCTCTAATACTTTTTCTCCTTTCTTAATCATAAGTAATTCCGATTGAAAAGCTACAGTATAAGGTTGCGAAATCGTTTGTCCATTGCCAATAGGGAATGCTTTGTCCTGATATGCAAACTCTGTGAAGGAAGAATCGAGGAATAAATGACGTGGAATCTTCTCAATTGCTGCCAAAACATTTTCGTTGGTGATGCCTTTCTTGCGAACAACATCGACAAGCTGTTTTCTTAATCCTTTGTGTTTATACGTATCAACCATTATTTATCAAAATGAAATATGAATATAAAATATTTTGCGAAAATAATAATTCTTTAGACCTAAAAAAAAATTACTTTTGCAGAAAAATAAATCTTATGTTAAAAATAGGTGTACTAGGCGCAGGCCATCTTGGCAAAATTCACATTAAGTGTTTAAAGGACATTAGTAATTACAACTTTGTAGGCTTTTATGATCCTGATAAAGAAAATTCTGAAAAGGTAGAAAAAGAACTTTCAGTTAAATCTTATGCAAGCATAAGCGAGTTGCTGGATAATGTAGATATCATCGATATCGTTACTCCAACTTTGTCGCACTTCGATTGTGCTGCACAAGCCATTAAGAAAGGTAAACATGTATTTATTGAGAAACCAATTGCTGCTTCATCAGAAGAAGCTGCTGAGTTGATTAAATTAAGTACTGAAGCTAATGTAAAAGTACAGGTAGGACATGTCGAGAGATTTAATCCTGCTTTTACTGCTGTGCAGCCTTTTATAAGCAACCCAATGTTTATCGAAACACATAGATTGGCTCAATTTAATCCTAGAGGTACCGATGTGCCCGTGATTCTAGATTTGATGATACACGATATAGATATTGTATTAAGTATTGTAAAATCGAACGTGAAAAAGATAAGTGCAAGCGGCGTGGCTGTTGTAAGCGATACTCCTGATATTGCCAATGCTCGTATTGAGTTCGACAATGGTTGTGTGGCCAACTTAACTGCAAGTAGAATATCGATGAAGAATATGCGCAAGACTCGAATATTCCAAAGAGATGCTTACATTGCTGTCGATTTCTTAAAGAAAGAATCGGAAGTTGTGCGTATGAAAAATGTAAATCCTGACGATAACGATCCGTTTGCAGTTATCATCGACTTGGGAAAAGATAAAGGTTCGAAACAAATATTCTTTGAGAAACCTGAAGTAAAGCCAGTAAATGCAATCCAAACAGAACTTGAAACATTTTACAATTCTATAGTGAACAACACTACGCCTTTGGTAAGTATATACGATGGTTATAATGCCTTGGATGTAGCTCATAAAATCATTGAAAAGATAACTTTATTGTAATTATAAATAGGTTCTAATAATAATAAGTGTAAATTGTCGTTTTGTTCTTATTAAAAAGCAAAATAGATGCTAAATAAATACGTAAAAGTTTCGAGTTTCATTAAAACAATACTAGCTGTAGTTCTCGTTACAGGCTTGGTTTCTTGCGATAAATTTGATGGTGATCAAACAATACCAGCTTATATTCATATCGAGAAAATAAACTTATTAGACAATGCCAACCTGAACGAAGGTTCGCTTTCTACTAAAATAACCGATGCTTGGGTGTATGTCGACGACGAATTTATTGGCGCTTATGAATTACCAGCTACTTTTCCTGTGCTTAAAAAAGGTGTTCATACCATCAAAGTATTACCAGGTATAAAAATGAATGGGATTTCTACTACTCGTATTGCTTATCCTTTTTACACTGCCATTAAATTATCAAAAACATTAGTTGAACAAGAAACACTAAAACTTGATACCCTTACAACTCTTTACGATAACAACACAAAGTTCGATTTAATCGAAGGCTTTGAGGTCGGTACTTGGTTTCAGAAAAGTACTGTTAATTTGGGTAGCGATACAACTATTATCAAAACAGACCTTCCTGGTAATGTCTTTGAAGGTATTTATTCAGGTCTGATTGCTTTGGACTCTACTATGAACTTCTTTGAAATCGAAACCATAAATAAATACGTGTTCCCAAGAGTTGGTTCTCCTGTTTTTCTGGAACTCGATTATAAAATAAACAACAGCTTAACTATTGGCCTTGACGCTTACTATGCAGGTTCACCTACTCAAATACCAGTTATGACCCTTAGACCAACTACTCAGTGGAAGAAGATTTATATCAACTTTACTCCCGATGTAAGTAATTATAGTTTTGCCGACAACTTTAAAGTATTCTTAGGTCAGAACAAGGATGCAGGGGTAAAGAATGCGGTGATTTTGCTCGATAATATCAAGATTGTACATTTTAACACATCAAAATAAGAACTCATAAGTATGAACAAACGACTTCAGGTAACTAAATATTTGCTCGCTGATATAATATCAGCATTAATAGCCTGGGGTTTGTTCTTCACTTATCGAAAATATCAGCTCGATGTAGATATTTTCTCTCATTTTACAGATATATTATCCGACGAAAAGCTTTACTTCGGACTTATATTCATACCTATATTCTGGCTTATTCTTTACCTTATGATGGGTACTTATCGCAAGATTTACCGCAAGTCGAGGTTCAAAGAACTGGAGCAAACTTTTATCATAAGTATAATCGGTATTCTTATTATTTTCTTTGCTTTTATTTTGGATGATGTCATCATTACCTACAAAAACTATTACCAATCCTTCTTAGTTCTCTTTAGTCTTCATTTCTTTTTCACCTATTTGTTCAGGTTGCTTATTACCACTTCAACAGCTCATAAAATACATCATAAGATTATTGGCTTTAATACAATGATAGTAGGAAGCCACGAAAATGCTGTTAAGATTTATAACGAAATAGAAAACCAGGAAGAGTCGTCGGGCAATAGATTTATAGGTTTTGTGAGTGTAAATGGCACTCAAAACTCCTTGCTTTCGGAGTATCTGCCTTATTATGGCAACTACAAATTGCTTAAAACTATTATTCGCGACAAAGATATTGAAGAGGTAGTGATAGCCATCGAAGAATCGGAACATAAGATGATTGAGAACATTATAACTGCCTTAGAGGACAGCGAAGTTGTTATTAAAATCATTCCTGATATGCAAGATATATTGGTAGGATCGGTTAGGATGAGTTCTATTTTCCATGCGCCTTTAATTCTTATTTCTCCTGATTTGATGCCCGCCTGGCAACAATCTTTAAAGAGAGTGTTGGATATTGTGGCATCTATTTTAGCCTTAGTTTTGCTCACCCCTGTGTTTTTGATTACAGCTTTTATTATTAAATTTAATTCGAAAGGATCTATTTTTTATTCGCACGAAAGAATAGGTTTAAAAGGCAAACCTTTTGTAATGCATAAGTTTCGTTCGATGTATATGAATGCCGAAAACGGTGTGCCATTGTTGTCGTTCGAAGACGATCCCCGTATTACTAAGTTTGGTAAGTTTATGCGTAAAGTACGTTTAGACGAAACTCCTCAGTTTTTTAATGTGCTGAAAGGCGATATGTCTTTGGTTGGGCCTCGTCCCGAAAGACAGTTTTTTATCAACGAGATTATGAAAGTTGCACCCCATTATCGCTTACTACATAAGGTAAAACCAGGTATCACTTCTTGGGGGCAGGTTAAGTTTGGCTATGCCGAAAATGTGGAAGAAATGGTAAATCGCCTTAAGTATGATTTGCTTTATATAGAAAATATGTCCTTAGCCACCGACTTCAAAATACTGCTCTACACTATGATTATTATCATGCAGGGGAGAGGGAAGTAACAATAAACAATTAATATTTGGATTAAGAACTTCGTCATTGCAATACCACTATCTTCCTTGCGATTCCACGACCGTCAATGCAATAACATTACCGTCATTGCGAGCCCCCATACTTTTCAGCACACCAAGTGATATGACAAATCTAGAAGAGCATCCTGACAGGTTTTTTTCTCCTGTCAGGTATAAAAGGTTTCTTTGATTTATACCTGACAGGAGGGGAAACCTGTCAGGAAATTAACATTCATATACTTATAAAATATTGTCATTAGTAGCGAAGCGAAGCAATCTCATTCAACTTTAGGAGTTATTAAAGTCCTCTCCTTTGGAGAGGATTTAGGAGAGGTGCTATTCCTTCACAAACTTCTTTACAAATATCCCCTTATCTGTATTTAGTT
>CAYRBL010000124.1:0-8876 GCA_964422385.1 uncultured Bacteroides sp. | reverse complement strand
TGTATCCAATTCCCGATTCGGTATTTAATAGCTTAGGTTTTGCCGGATCTTCTTCAATCTTTTTTCGGAGCTGAGCTACAAAAACTCTTAAATATTGCGTTTGGTTTACATACCCCATACCCCATACTTCTTTTAAAATATACTGATGTGTAAGAACTCTGCCTTCGTTTTTGGCAAGCAGGGCTAATAGAGAAAACTCTGTAGAAGTAAGCTTAACTATTTCGTTATTCTTACGGACAATATGATTAGCCAAATCAATAATTAAATCTCCAAACATCAAAATAGGATTATCTACGGCACCCTTACTTTGTTTGATAGCAACTCTTATTCGGGCTAATAACTCTCCAGTCCTAAATGGTTTTGTAATATAGTCGTTAGCTCCATTATCCAGCGCTTTTATAATCTCATCTTCCGAATTGCGGACAGTTAATATAATAATAGGTTTAAAATACCATTCTCTAAGTTTCTTAAGTATTTCGATACCGTCAGCATCAGGCAAACCAAGATCCAGAATTATTAAAACAGGCTGAGTGGTGGCTGCCAGCATCAAACCTTCTTTGCCAGTAGCTGCTTCAGCTATTTTATAATCATTGGCAATAAGAGTTATTTCCAGCAACCTGCGAATCTGAACTTCATCATCTATTATTAATATTGTGTCAGCATTATTCATTTACTCTTCTTGTTTATTAAATTGATTTAATTCTGAAATTTTAACAGGTATTTTAATTGTAAATACTGCTCCGCCATTCTGTCTGTTCTCAGCTTTTATGGTACCATCATGTGCTTCAACAAAACCTTTAACGATTGAAAGGCCTAATCCTGTACCTCCTGTTTTAACATCTTTACCACGATAAAATTTATCAAAAACATTAGGCAATTCGGCTTCTTCAAATCCTTTGCCTCTATCCATAACCATTATGGTAAGAAAACCGTTATCATAAAACAACTTTAAGCGGATTCTGCTTCCTTCAGGTGCAATTTGCGTAGCATTTAAAATAAGATTATGGATAACCTGTTCAATCAAACCAAAATCTATCATTACTAAAGGCATGTCGGGAGGTATTATAGTTGTAAGCTTAAACGGTTTTAATTGTTGCTCTAAAGTTTCCGAAACTTTGTTTGCCAAATCATGAACATCACACCAGTCAGGATTTGGTGTAATCCTTCCCGACTCAAGTCTCGACATATTTAGTAAGTTTTCAATAACCTGATTAAGGCGAATTGATGCTTTGTTAATCTCATTTAAAAGCTCTTTTTTTGTTTCTTCAGGATAATTTTGCAGAAGCAATACATCAGTAGCTCCCATAATTGTAGAAACAGGTATGCGCAATTCGTGCGAAATTGAATTAAATAATGTTTTATAAAGCTTTTCAGATTCAGTTAAAATATAAGCTTTTCTTGCAGTATCTTTCAAAAACTCTCTTTCATATTTACCTGAAATCTGCGATAAAAATGCTTCCCAGAATTGCTCTTCTCCCTGGGTGAAAATTTTTGGATGTTCAACAGCAATTACACCCATATTACCACTATTTCCTATCAATGGATAAAATGTATAATTACCCGAAGGCAGCGTATTAGTGTATTTACCGGCCTTTGACGAATGCTTATAAACCCATTCGGCAACACTCATTTCATTTTTAGTTAAGAAAATAATAGTATCATGACAGACTTTATTATTTAACTTTTCTGATTCATTTTTTAATATAATTGCACTGTCGAGATTAAAATATTTATGAATATGATTAACGGCTACTTTAGTAACTTTATCAATACCCGTGATTGTAGTTAGCTCTTTAGTTAGCTGATAAACTGCATCAGTCCTTTCTTCGCGTATCCTGATTTTCTTTTCCTGACGACGCACTCTGGATGTTAAAATTCCATTCAATAAAGCAATGATAAAAAACATTACCAACATTAGCATATCTACAGGTTTCTCCACATGTAATGTAAACTGAGGTGGTAGAAAAAAATAATCCCATATAATAGCCGAAAGCGATGCTGCCAGTAATATAGGTCCAGTTCCATAGAACAAAGCAAGTATTGATACTAATAGCAATAAGCCAAACGAAACAGTTTGGTAACCTATATAATCTTTAACAAAATAAAAACCTACGGATGATAAAATAACCAATAAAGCTACAATAAAATATTGTCTGATATTTGATGTAAATGAGGGTATCGAAACTCTTTTGCTGTATTTATCTTTAGATTGATTGTCGGATCCCCATATATAAACATCAATACTACCACTATAACGAATTAATCTATTAACAAAATTACCAAGTTTTAGCATCGAAAGCATATTACGTATTGGAGGTTTGCCAACAATAATATGAGTTACATTTTCTTTTTGAGCAAAATTTACAATTGCTTTTACGATGTCGTTATTAGTAATAATTCGGGTTTTAATACCTAATTGTTTGGCAAGATTTATATTTTTGTTAAGTTGTTCTTCTTCTTTTGGGGTAAGTTTATGCAGTGTTTCAACATATACAGCCTGGATATTTGCTCCCATTGAATATGCTAAATTTTTAGCCCATTTAAGTAAACCCGTAGTTTCAATTTTATAATCAATCCCCACTAGTAAATGTAAACCTGTTTTCCATGGACCTCTTATACGCTTTAGCTGCATATAGTCATGCAATTGTTTGTCTACTCTGTCAGCAACAATTCTTAAAGCCATTTCGCGTAAAGCAGTAATATTCCCTTTCCTGAAAAAATTCTCAATAGCCTCTTTCGACCTTTCATGTGTATAAACTTTCCCTTCGTAAAGTCTTTGTATCAATTCATCAGGAGTTAAGTCGACAACTTCAACTTCATCGGCATTTTCAAATATTTCGTCAGGTAAAGTTTCTCTAACAATTATACCTGTAATCTGAGCAACAGTATCTGACCTACTCTCCAGATGTTGAACATTTAGGGTTGTATAAACATTTATTCCATTCTCTAAAAGTTCTAAAACATCATGAAAACGTTTCTTATGACGGCTTCCTGTAGCATTTGTATGTGCAAGCTCATCTACAATTACAGTTTGAGGTTTACGTGCAACAATTGCATCCAAATCCATTTCCTCAACTATAGTAGTTTTATAATCATACGCTTTACGAGGGATGATTTCAAAACCTACAACTAATTCTTCAGTTTCTATTCGCTTATGAGTTTCTACAACACCAATAATAATTTCACTTCCCTTCAATCTTTCAGCTTGAGCAGTTTTGAGCATGGTGTACGTTTTGCCTACACCGGCGCACATACCGAAAAATATTTTCAGTTTGCCACGTTTACTTTTTTCTTCCTCGCTAATTAATGAGGCTAAAATTTCATCGGGATTTGGCCTCTCTTTTTCAAAATTTATCATTGTATTTTATTAGTTGCCAAATTTAGTAATAAAACATTAATTCGTTGCTCACCTAAACAATAAAATTGAGGAGTTTCTTTAATTTCTTTTACTAAATTAATTAATTTTTGTTTCTGATTATTATTAAAATTTCTTGCTTTACTTATTCTGTCCACTTGTAGCAATGCAGCTTCTAAAGATATATGTGGATCGAGGCCACTTGCAGATGCAAAAAGCATTTCAGAAGGTATAATAGCATTACTGTCGAGTTGATTAAAAGTTATAAATTGCTTTTTACGATAATTTACAAGTTTCTTTAAGGTATCACTCGTTAAACTATAATTAGAACCACCCGAAGGCAATGGATTATACGAAATTGCAGATGGACGTGACGTAAAATATATGGTACTATCCAATTGCTGACCGATTAGAGTACTTCCAATAGCTTTATTATCAAAATAAATAATACTCCCGTTAGCCTTGTCGGGAAATGTTATTTCAACTATCAAAGTAATCATTAACGGATATAATATTCCTGTTAAAACAGTAAAGAAGAGAAATATTTTTAATGCTATTTTAAGAGTTTTCATTTGTTATAAATTTATTAAAATGTCTATTATTTTTATTCCAATAAATGGTGAAATTAAGCCACCTAATCCATAAATCAAAAGGTTTTTGGTTAAAGCAGTATTAGCAGAAACGGGTTTGTACTTTACACCTTTTAAGGCAAGTGGTATTAATAAAATAATGATAATTGCATTAAAAATAACTGCACTTAAGATGGCACTATGTGGTGATCCTAACTTCATTATATTTAATACAGATAAAGGCCCCACTCCATTGCTACCTGAATAAAGTGATATTGCTATTGCAGGAATTATCGCAAAGTATTTAGCTACATCATTAGCAATACTAAAAGTTGTAAGTGCACCTCTGGTCATAAGCAATTGCTTTCCTACTTCTACAACTTCAATTAATTTAGTAGGATTGCTATCCAAATCAACCATATTTCCTGCTTCGCGTGCAGCTTGAGTTCCCGAATTCATTGCAATACCTACATCAGCTTGTGCCAACGCAGGTGCATCATTAGTTCCATCACCTATCATACCTACTAAATGACCTCCAGTTTGTTCGTCGCGAATACGTTGTAATTTATCCTCAGGTTTTGCTTCAGCCATAAAATCATCAACACCTGCTTCGGCTGCTATTGCTGCTGCTGTTAGCGGATTGTCTCCAGTAATCATAATTGTTTTTATACCCATCTTTCTTAATTCGGCAAACCGTTGTTTAATACCTCCTTTAACTATATCTTTAAGATGAATAACCCCTAATACTTTATTATCCTCAGCAACTACAAGTGGTGTGGCTCCTTTTCTTGCCAGATCAGAAACTACATCTTCTACCTTTTCAGGGAAAAACCCATTATTACAATGTATAAAGTTTTTGATAGCATCAGCAGATCCTTTTCGAATGTGCCTTACATTATTTTCATTCGTTTTAAGATCAACACCACTCATTCTAGTTTGTGCAGTAAAGGGGATAAATGTTGCATTAAGCTGATGTACATCCCTTCCACGAATATTAAACTCTTCTTTAGCTAAGATAACGATCGATCTGCCTTCGGGTGTTTCGTCGGATAAGGATGAAAGTTGAGCTGCATCTGCCAATTCTTCAACGCTAACTCCATCAGCAGGTATAAAGTCGGTTGCCATTCGGTTACCTAATGTTATAGTTCCTGTTTTATCTAATAATAACACATCAACATCTCCGGCTGCTTCAATAGCTCTTCCACTAGTTGCTATAACGTTACGTTGCAAAAGTCTGTCCATTCCACTTATGCCGATTGCACTCATTAAGCCTCCTATTGTTGTAGGAATCAGGCATACTAATAATGATATTAATACAGGCAATGTTAAATTTAATGATAAGGGTAAACCTGATGCTTTTAAACTATATCCAAAAAATGCTGGAAGTGTTACTACTGCTATTAAAAATATGATTGTTAAACCTGATAATAGTATCGAAAGTGCAATTTCGTTAGGTGTTTTCTGTCGTTTAGCTCCTTCTACCAATGCAATCATTCTATCAATAAAAGTATCTCCGGATTCGCAGGTTATTTTTATAAAAATTTTATCACTTAATACTTTTGTCCCACCAGTTACTGCTGAACGATCGCCTCCACTTTCTCGAATTACAGGTGCTGATTCTCCAGTTATAGCTGATTCATCTACTGTGGCTACGCCTTCTATTACTTCTCCATCCGAAGGAATAATATCTCCGGATTCGCATACAACTATATCCCCTTTTTTTAATTCAGGTGCAAATACTAATTCTTCTTTGTCTCCATTTAAGCGTCTTGCTTTTGTTTGAACTCTGTTTTTTCTTAAACTATCAGCTTGTGCTTTGCCTCTTCCTTCTGCAATTGCTTCCGAAAAGTTGGCAAACAAAACAGTGAACCATAGCCAGATTGCAATTTGAAAATTAAATGATGAAAAATCGCCATTTATAATGCCCCATATTACAATTAATGTAGTAACTACTGATGCTACTCCAACAATAAATATTACTGGATTTTTTATTAGCGAAACCGGATTCAACTTTCGAATACTATCTTTTATAGCCTCATTTAATATCTTTTTATTAAAAAGACTTGAATTTTCTTTTTTATTCATCACATACAATTTTTAGAAACTTATTCCTTTATTCATTAGTAAATGTTCGATAATCGGACCAAGAGAAAGTGCAGGAAAAAAAGTTAATCCACCTATTATTAGTATTACTCCTATCAATAAAGCAATAAATAACCAATTGTCGGTTCTGAAAGTACCTGCTGATTCGGGTGTGATTTTCTTTTCTGCAAGATTTCCTGCAATAGCTAATACAGGTATTATTATGCCAAATCTACCTATCAACATTCCGATACCTAAAGTGAGATTATAAAATACAGTATTGGCATTTAATCCTGCAAAAGCACTTCCATTATTACCGGCTGCTGAACTATATGCATAAAGTATTTCAGAAAAACCATGAGGCCCTGCATTATTTAAGCTTGATAAACCTTGATTAGTTATCGATGCCCATGCTGAAAAAAGTAAAATTACAAAACTAGGAGCTAATACAGCAATAATTGCCATTTGAACTTCAAAAGCATCAATCTTTTTTCCCAGATATTCAGGCGTTCGCCCAACCATCAAACCAGCAATAAAAACAGTAAGTATCACAAATATTATCATACCATATAAACCTGCACCCACACCACCAAAAATAACTTCGCCAAGCATTATATTTAGCATAGCTACCATTCCGCTTAAAGGTGTTAAACTATCGTGCATAGCATTTCCCGATCCATTAGAGGCCGCAGTAGTTGTTGTTGACCATAGTACACTGTTTGTTATACCAAATCTGCACTCTTTTCCTTCCATTAATTTTAATTGTCCGAAGTTAGGATTTGAAGAATATTCGGCATATAAAGAAATTATTAAACCTGCAGCCAATAACACCAGCATAGCTGTAAATAGAGCCCATCCCTGACGCAACGATCCTGTCATTTTACCATAAGTATAAGTTAAAGATGCCGGTATTAATAATATTGCCAGCATTTGTAAAAAATTACTAAAAGGAGTAGGGTTTTCGAATGGGTGAGCACTATTGGCGTTAAAGAATCCGCCTCCATTGGTACCTAATTGTTTTATGGCTATCTGCGAAGCTGCCGGCCCCATAGGTATTACTTGATGAGCACCTTGTAAGGTTTCTATAGTTTCGTAAGATTTAAAATTCTGTATTACCCCCTGGCTTGTTAAAACTACTGCAAAAATAATTGATAAAGGTAATAATACATATATGGTAGCTCTTGTAAGATCAACCCAGAAGTTGCCTAATTTATCTGTTGTTCGTCTCGAAATACCTCTAATTAATGCTAACAATACAGCAATTCCTGTAGCAGCACTTACAAAATTTTGAACCGTTAAGCCTATTAATTGTACAAAATAGCTTAAAGTAGTTTCGCCTGCATAACTCTGCCAGTTAGTATTTGTCATAAAGCTTACAGCAGTATTAAAGGCAGTATGCCATGAAACATTCGTTAAGTGGGCAGGATTTAAAGGTAAATAATTTTGAAAAACTTGTAATAGGAATACAACTAAAAAGCCTATCAAATTAAACAATAACAATCCAAATGCATACAATTTCCAGTTGGATTCTTCTTCGCTATCGATACCGCTAAATTTATAGATGAGTTTCTCGAGCCAGCCAAAAACTTTTTTCATAATATGTTTACGACCAGTAAAAACTTTGAACATAAAATTACCTAATATTGGAGTCAGACCAATTAATAAGGCAAAATAAATTATGATTTGAATAAGATCAAACTTTGTCATTTTAGTTAAATTTATCAGGTTTAATTAAAGATATAATTAGATAAATCATAAGAAATATGGCGATACCAATTTCTACAAAAAGCCAGCTTTCCCTATCCATTTCCATGTGCTGCATTCCTTGCTTGGCAAAAGTAGAAGGAACAACCACTAATATTTCCAATATTGTTTTCATTTGATTGTATTTTTTGACGATACAAAATTACTTCCGATTTCATAAGGTTTTTATAAGGATAGCAGGATATAGTATAAAGATTTTATAAAGATATTTAATCAATATTGTCTTTAGTTATAATTAGGGAAGGCATTTGTATAAAATAAAAAACCCAAACAAGTTATTGATACTTGTTTGGGTTGATATATTAAAGTGAATTAAGCTTAACTCCCGAACACTTTTTTCAACAAGTCTGTTGTTCTTGCCGTAGGGTCTTTTCTGATATTTATTTCTTCTTTTGCTATCATAAAAAACAGGCCATCAATTGCTTTTAAAGTAACGTATTCTGCTAAATTGGGGTTCATTTTAGATACAAAAGGAATTTGATTGTAGGCTGTAACTAATTCTTCCCAATATTTAGTGGCACTAACTTCATCTAAGGATGCCTTTATGATAGGCTGAAACTTAAAATTAAGGTCTCTGGAGGTGTTATTCTTTAAATATAGTGTTGCAGCATTATTTTCGCCTTTAATGATTTTAAACGCATCTGTGACTGTCATATTTTTTATTGCAGTTATAAAGATAGGGGAAGCTTCTTTGGCAGCTTTTTCGGCACCACGATTCATTGCTTCGTTAAATCTGTCTACTTTGGCACCCATTCCTATGGCTCTAAGTTTGGTTTCCATTTGCTTTGCATCTGGAGGGAAAGGTATTTTAATCTGAGGATTGCCCCAATATCCATTAACTGACGAAACTGTTTTTACACTTTCGTTTGTGCCTTTCACCAAAGCCTCTTTGATACCATCAGAAGCTTCTTTTTCTGAATATCCCTTATTTGTAGTAGGGATTATCTTTTGAAGATTCTTTAAGTTTTGTGCATTCACATTAAGAATACACATAATTACGAAAATAAAGATACTTACTTTTTTCATTTACTTACTTTTTTATTTATAAATAGCATACAAAATCCTTGCCAAAGGTACGTGGAATAAATTAACAATTATGAATTAAT
>CAYRBL010000123.1:0-8905 GCA_964422385.1 uncultured Bacteroides sp. | reverse complement strand
GAATATATTAGTGGCTTCATCACCGAAAAAGGTATTATAAAAGCAAATGAAGAAGCTATTAAAAGTTTATTTAATTAAGATATGAATATTAAAAAAACAGTAAAAGCAACTGAAGATTTAAACCTGACAGGATCGGGAAACCTGTCAGGAAGAGCACTTACGACTATTCTTCTTTTTTTTCTTCTTTTTATTAATATTAATGCTGTTTTTAGTCAAAAAGACAGTCTTAATTTTAAATTAAAAGAAGGAGATTTACTTTTCCAGAACCTAGATTGTGGTGATTTCTGCATAGCTGTCGAAAAAGTTACTGTAGGTTACAAGGGTGCCAGGTTTTCGCATGTTGGCATTGCTGTTAAAGACACTACAGGTGCGCTAGTGATAATGGAAGCAGTTAGCAAAGGTGTTTCGATTATCTCTGTAAAAGATTTTTTAAACAAAAGTCACGATAAAAATGGCAATCCAAAAGTTATTGTCGGCAGGGTGCTTCCTAAGTATCGCCATTTGCTTCCTAAAGTTACCAAAGAAGCATATAAATTACTTGGCAAGCCTTACGACGATGTGTTTTGTATTACTAATGATAGTTATTATTGTTCTGAATTTATTTATGAAATATTTAAACGTGCCAATAATAATAAAGCGTTTTTCAAACTAATAGCTATGACTTTCAAAGACCCGGATACAGGCAAGACTTTCCCTATTTGGGTTGATTATTATAAAGAATTAAAGCAGCCAATTCCCGAAGGAAAGCCAGGTAATAATCCTGCAGGAATGACTTTATCCAAAAAAATAAAGATAATACATATGTATGGCATCCCAAATGGGATTAAGAATTGAGAATTGAGGAAGATTCCTAACATTTATTTTAAAAAACACACTCATTTGCATTAATCCTTTTCCTCTAAGAAAGGTTTGTATTGACTAAAAAAAATTCATCAAATTAATGTTGAAGGTTTTTTTTACATCTATATAAATGCTATTTACTTTTGTAAACTCAGCTTTACTTTTATAAAAATTAATAAAAAACAGTTTCTAATACTATTTATAATCATAAAAGTAGTACTTTTACTAAAAATTCTTTTATAATTTGTAACGTTTTCGAAATTTTTGAGTCTATATATACTATATGTTTATTGTGGAAAAAATAATAGCAGACTGTATTGATGGCAAACGTTCGGCGCAACGCTTGTTATACAACAAATATGCGAATATACTATTCAGCATCTGTCTCCGCTATGCCGACAATAAAGATGAAGCAGAAGATATTTTACAAGAAGGCTTTTTGAAGATATTTATGAATTTGAAAAACTATAGAAACGAAGGTTCATTTGAAGGTTGGATGAAACGAATTGTGGTTAATACAGCAATTAGTTATGTTAGAACTAAAACTAAAACAATTCCTCTCGATTCTATCAATGATTTGCCAGACGAAAATCAGGATGATAATAGCGATTATATTATTCACCCTTCGGAGCTCTTAGGTTTGCTGAAATTATTACCTGCTCATTTGAGAATAACATTTAATTTGTATGCTATCGAAGATTATTCGCACAAAGAAATTGCCGAACTATTAGATATTCCCGAAGGCACGTCGAGAGCGAATTTGTTTAGAGCACGAAAGATATTAGGTCAATTAGTAGAAAAATACAAAACAGAGAAACGTTATAATAACGCATTATAAAAAATGAAAGAATTTAATAAACTGGACGACTTATTCAAAAATGGATTGAGGGATTTTACCGAAGAGAAACCTTCTTCCTTGTTGTGGGATAAAATCTCGACCAAACTTAGCTATTATAAAATAATGGGCAACCTAAAAACTGCTCTTTGGGTTTCGCTTTCGGTTATCATACTTTTGTTAGGATCCTATTCTTTCTATAATTACAACATAAAGTCTTCGCCTTTGCCTAATACTATTAAATATGCTTCTACTTCGGTTAAAAATATTAGCATAAACAATAACATACCTAAAACTACAATTTCATCATTAAAAGAAATAAAAAATATTAACACCAATAATAATATTACTACAAAAAAAACAACATTAGATAACAATACAAATAAAATAAATACAAATAATAGTACAAAAACTGAGACTACTAAAATTAATAATTCATTAGAAGAAAATACAACCACACAAGAAATAATTAAAGAAATAAAAGCTGCCGAGCAAGATGCTGTAAAATCATACGCAATTGCAAATACTACAACAGAAAATAAGGAAGCAAATACTACAAATACCATTGCAAACAGCTTAGAAACACCAGCTGTAAATACTGTTGATAAGACAACACTTCCTAATGCTGTTGATTCTTTAGCTGAAGCCTCAAATATGAGCAGAAACATTCCAAAGATAAACCCATATCCAAAGAATATTCTTAATTATTTGTCTATTGAATTTAGTGCAAATATGTATGGTATTAATAGGAACTATACCTCAACTATAGCTAATTCAGATATACTTCCAGTTAAAACAAATTCAGAAACTCGTATTTGTACTTTCAATCCAGGCGTAGAATTTAAGTTGGAAAAGAATAATTATTTCGTTCAAATGGGGGTTAACTATTCTACTTATGGTGAAAAACAATTTTACAATACTACCGAGCAAAAACAATTAATTAAGGATACCTTAATATATAGTAATGGCAATTGGATATATCAACAACATATTGATACGCTTAACCTAACTCATAACAATCAATACAGGAATACATATAAGTTTGTTGAGATTCCAGTATTAGTTGGTCGAACCTTTAATATAAATAGACTTTCAATAGATATTTCTACAGGTATTTCTATGGGTTTCCTTATAAGTGCAAATGCTGAAATAGCTTCTATTGATAACAAAAGCATACTTACTATAACAAGCAAACAAACTACTTATGTAAATCATTTTATGATGGATTATTTGATGAGGGTTTCTTGCAGATATAATTTTAATGATAAATGGAGTGCGTTTGTTAGGCCTTCTGTAAAGATGAATCTAAATAATTTCTACAACGAAACTAATTATGCAACCCTAATGAAATACAATGCCTACGGCCTTGGCTTTGGTTTGATGTATAAATTTTAATTGAAACATAAAAGCATTATGAAAACACGTTTACTCATAGTATTATTTCTTTCGTTGTTCTTGTTTGATGCATCGGCGCAAACAAACAATAATAAGATGATATTAGGTAACGTGTACAATATATTATCAAATGCTCCAATTGTAAACTATAAAGTATATTGCACTGATAGCCTCACCTATTCCGACTCTACAAGTACGGGTATAAATGGGCAGTTTTTGTTCCCTATCGGTAATGTTCAGAATCCTAATTTAAAATTTTATGTGTACACTTTTGATTGCAACCATCAGAAATATTATAGTGTTGTAGAATCAATCGATACGGTAAGTACTTATGTTTATTTTACTATCTGCAATTATTATACACCAATTCTTCAAGCCTCCTTTATCAGCGATTCGATAAATTATATGGCCTATCATTTCAACAATACCTCGCAGGGCAATCCAAGTTCTACTACCTGGGATTTTGGTGATGGCACCAATTCAAATGCCTACAGTCCTACACATACATATTCGTATCCAGGGCAACATTTAGTTCATCTCACAATTTCGGATCCTATTGGGCAGGTTTCGCATTCGTTTGCTTGGCTCAATGTTAAGCCAAGTGGAGCGTGCAATGTAAGTTTCACATATGATACAATGACTTTCGACAGTATTAAATTTAACAATGCATCTTCCTGCACTTATCCTTATTCTAAGTATAGTTTCCTATGGAATTTTGGTGATGGAACCACTGATACTAATCAAAATCCTATTCATAAGTTTGCGTTGTATCCTCAAAATAATGGTTATAATATTTGTTTAATGATGACATCTGTTGATACCATTTTGAATCATAATGACACTATTTGTATTGATTCTTATTGTTATTTTATAAATATAAACGCTCCTGTTTATTGTAAAAATCAATTTAGTTTTACAAATGTAAACCATTCGTACCAGTTTAAGGGAGGCATTGATTCGTTTTATCCCAGTATTTATAAATGGGATTTTGGTGATAATACTTTTGCCACTTCCGATACAGTTAGCCATACTTACACGCAACCACCTTCAGGAATTACAATAAATAAAGTATGCTTAAGCACAATTACTACTTTCCCTAACGCTGCAATGTGTTATGATACTACTTGCAAAAAAGTATACATTAATGGTCTCGATCCTGTAATATATGGTTTTGTAAAAGCTGACGCAAAGAATGCAGATGAAGGATTTGTTGTGCTTTATGGTTTAAATAATCCATCGGGGGCTTTCATAACACTTGATACTACTGATATTACTGAGAATGGTTTTTATACTTTTCCTAAGCAAACAGTAGTTTATCCTAGTTATTTGCTTAAAGCAATTCTAAAACCCTCTTCTATCTTTTACAATTCGTATCTGCCCACGTATTACGATTCTATTGCAAGATGGGTTAACTCGCCAGCAGTTTATCCTACTACAGATGGATTTAATTATGAAATAAATCTTTTATCTTATAATAATATTGGCTTAACAGGTGTTGGAAACATAAGTGGTAATGTTTCATTATTTATTAATGCTACTACCACTACTAATTTAGAAGGCATCGAAGTTGTTTTGTTTGATATGAATAATCATCCACTCGATTTAAAGTTCACCAGATTTGATGGTACTTATTTGTTCAATAATCTTAATTATGGAACTTATAAAATACACGTAGAAATACCTGGAAAGATTGCGCAGGATATAATTATTATACTATCTCCAGGCGACCCTCAAGTTACAAATGTAAACTTTGTGGTAAAAGATAAGTTTATTACTTCTGTTGAAAATAATAGTACTAATAAAATAATGGTTGGAGATGTATATCCAAATCCTGCTAAAGGAAAAGCTTCAATCAACTTTAATTTTGCAAAAGCTACAACTATAAAACTTGTTTTATTAAATAACATAGGTCAAGTTTGCTTTACCGACAACGTTAAAGTAAATAATGGACCTCAACATTACAGCATAAATACACAACATCTAAGTGCTGGTTTTTACACCATCCAGATTATCTCTGCTGATGAAACTAAGTTTGTTAAGAAATTCGTGGTTTCCCCTTAATAGTATTTAGATACTAAGCTTAATCGTATCGTCGGTAACACCAGCTTCAGTTAATAGTTTTTCCATTTCCTGTTGCATTGTTTTAGCTTCTTCCATTGCTTTTTCGGCATAGTCGGTTTTATTTGATGCATAAAGTATACTTCTGGATGCATTTACCAATAAGCCGCAATCAGCATTCATACCATATTTGGCAACTTCTTCCAAGCTTCCTCCTTGTGCACCTACACCAGGTACTAACAAGAAATGATCAGGGATAATCTTACGAATATTTTCTAACATATTGGCTTGTGTTGCACCTACCACATACATCATATTTTTATCAGTTCCCCATTCTTTCGACTTAGTCAATACTTCTTCATAAAGAGAAATATTGTTTTCTGTTTTCAAAAACTGGAAGTCATTAGCACCTTTATTAGATGTAAGCGCAAGTAATATCACCCATTTATCTTTATAAGAAAGAAATGGACTTACTGAATCTTCGCCCATATAAGGAGCAACAGTTATGGCATCAAAATTATAATTCTCGGTGGTAAGAAAAGCCTTTGCATATTGCTGAGAAGTATTGCCAATATCACCTCTTTTAGCATCAGCGATTGTAAATACTTCGTCACGGAAATTATCAAGATACTTCATTGTTTTTTCAAGAATATGAAGCCCTTTTATACCCATACTTTCGTAAAAAGCAAGATTAGGTTTGTAGGCTACAGCATAATCCTTGGTAGCATCAATTATTCGTTTATTAAATTCAAATACCGGATTGGTTTCTTTTAATAAATGTTGAGGAATCTTGTTAATATCGGTGTCCAAACCTACGCAAAGAAAAGATTTCTTTCTTTTAATAAGTCTGATTAATTCGTTTTTATTCATAATATGATTTGCTTATGCGATTGCTTCTTTTAATAGTTCGGCGTTTTCTGCTAACTGTAATGCATCTATTACTTCTTGAATATCTCCATCCATAAATACAGGAAGATTGTACATCGACCAACCGATACGATGATCAGTAACGCGGCTTTGAGCATAGTTATAGGTACGAATCTTAGCCGAACGGTCGCCTGTTGAAACCATCGTTTTACGTTTCGAAGACATTTCGTTAAGATATTTATTATATTCTAATTCGAATAACCTAGTACGCAATACCGTCATTGCTTTATCAAGATTCTTTATTTGTGATTTCTGATCCTGACAAGTAACCACGATGCCCGAAGGAATATGTGTTAAACGAATAGCCGAATAAGTAGTATTTACCGACTGACCACCTGGGCCTGAAGAACAATAAGTATCTTTACGGATATCCGAAGGTTTTAATTCAACATCAAATTCTTCTGCTTCGGGAAGCACTACGATGGAAGCTGCTGAAGTATGTACACGACCTTGAGTTTCGGTTTGAGGTACACGTTGCACACGATGCACACCCGATTCGTACTTTAATTGTCCGTATACATTTTCGCCACTAACGTTGATAATTACTTCCTTGAATCCTCCGGCTGTTCCATCGGTAAAGTCTACTAAGTCCACTTTCCATCCTCTGTTTTCGCAGTATTTGGTATACATTCTATATAAGTCGCCTGCAAAAATACTGGCTTCGTCTCCACCTGTACCTGCTCTTATTTCCACAACAGCATTCTTACCATCCTGAGGATCGGCAGGGATAAGCATGATACGAATATCTGTTTCCATCTTTTCTTTTTCCTCCAACAAGCTGTTTAACTCATCTTTGGCCATAGCTCGGAAGTCTTCATCTTTTTCGTTATTCAATACTTCTTTGGCATGTGCAATGTTGGATACTATATTTCTGTATACAAAATATGCATCGATGATGGGTTGAATATCTTTTAGATCTTTACTTAATTTGATGAACTTTTTCATATCCGA
The DNA here is from genome assembly GCA_964422385.1 of uncultured Bacteroides sp. GTDB lineage: Bacteria > Bacteroidota > Bacteroidia > Bacteroidales > JACABE01 > JBAXLO01. The sequence goes on along the minus strand of CAYRBL010000123.1, from coordinate 1,899 downwards.
CATCACATCGGGCTCATTTAGTTGAGCATTCATCTCAATATATCGCTTGTGGATTACCTCTAATTTCTCTAACATATATAATATTATTTCCGGCTGCAAAATTAGTTAAAATAATTTAGAATGCCTAAAGTTTAAAATATGAAGTTATGAAAAAGACTTTTAATATGAATATCATTTGGTGATTTGCTTTCCGCTTAGCGACGAAGTCGATTAGCGGATAAAAATTCAAAGAGCCGTTATCAATCTAATGATAACGGCTCTTTAATTATTATTAATTCTAAATGTTTAATTTTTAATTAGTCCCACCTGCCCCTTTATTATCCCTCTCTCTCTAACTATTACTTTATAAAGTCCTGTTTTAAAGCTTTGAATATTTATTTCTTTTTGTGAAGATGCTTTTGCAAGTTTTTCTTCATATACTATTTGTCCAAGAATATTATATATTTGTAGTTCTCCTTCTTTGTTTAGTTGTGGGTAGCTTATTGTTGTTGTTTCTTTTGCTGGATTAGGAAAAGCCTTTATATCACCTTTACTACTCACCCTATTTATATCATTTATCCCCAAATACTGCATCCCAGGTGCATTACCTAAGCTATCTGTTTTTACAACCCATATTTGTTCTACAATATTTGGATAATCTATAACTAAACCGCAACCAATAAAACCGCCATCATTTGTTGCGATTCCATCATATAATACATTGTCACTTGAATTATTTCCAGAATAACTATACCTTTGTGTCCATAAACTATCTCCACTTGAGTTAAATTTCATAAGTAAAGCATTAGTTTGAGCAAGTAAACCTGGATAATTATCATTAATATAATTGCTTAAAACATAAAAACTTCCATTTTCTAGAACCTCTATTTTCACACAAGCTAAATTTTTTGTAATTGTATCATATTTTCTATCCCAAATTACTGCTCCCTGTGCATTATATTTAATTATATTTAATCTGCTTAAGAAATGAGCATCATCTGGATATGCAAAAGTTGTAAAGCCATAAGCTAATAAATAATCACCTTCTTTTGTAAGTGCAATAGCTCCTCCTCCATTATGATATTGTGAATTTGGAGTATCGCTCCATTTAAAATTTCCCATACTGTCAGTTTTTAATATAAAAGGCCCATTCCCACTCTTAAAACCTCCTATTAAAAATCCTTTATCAGGAGTTTCTCTTACTTGCCATGCACGACTAAACCCTCCAGTGGCAATATCTTTTTCCCATAATTTATTACCAAGGCTATCAGTTTTAAAGATTAACACATTAGAGGCAGTAGAAATTATTTCTTTTTCGCCAACCATTACAAAGCCTTTATCAGAAGTTTCACATATTTGCATTAATACTTGAAATATAGTGTTATGTTCATAATATTTTGTCCACAAAGTATCTAGATTTTTATCAAATCGCACCATAAAATGCAACATTTTAGATGGAGTCTGAATAACATTAATATAACAATATCCACTATCATGTGTATTAATTAAAGTACCAAAACCAGAATAATAGAAAACAGAATCACGATTAATCTTAACAATTTTATTTAAATTACCAATTGAATCTATCTCTATAAAAATGAGTCTTTGAATTGAATCTAATTCTAATCCTTGAATAATATAACTATTATTTTTACTAATAATAGAACAACCTACTGATTTTGTCAGAATATTTGAATTGTATAGTTTATTAAAAGATATTTGTTGCTGACAATACGCATAAAGATTAAGTAATGAAAATAGTATTATTAGTAAATATGATTTTCCTCTTTTCATTTTTATTGATTTAAAAAAGAGAACTCCTTAAATCGGAGTTCTCTTTTATTATTAATTAATGTTGTATTACAATTTTATTTGATGCCTTTTGTTTTCCATCAGCAAAGATAGTAAAATTATACATAC
>CAYRBL010000122.1:0-8925 GCA_964422385.1 uncultured Bacteroides sp. | reverse complement strand
AGGCTCTGTTATCAGCTCCAAATTCTTGGTAGGATACCTAAAAGTAAGCATCATTTTATTTTTCTCAACAAATTCAGCACGAGTAATGCGTTGCGTTGAGTCGATTTCCTCGTACAAATTCAAATCTTTTATAAATAAATCCTTATTATATATGATAGCTTTATTAAGCGAATCCAGTTTTAACGAATCCTTATGTAGCGAATCTTTTTTTAGCAGTATAGGCTTAAGGCGAGCACTTACCAACGAATCGCCGAAGGCTATTTTCTCGTTAGGCTGGTCGTACAACAGATTATTATTGGCATCTTTCAAAGCAAAAACTTTATACGATAAGTCTCTCAGATTATTTATCATATAGGTGCCATCCTCTTTTGTCCGGGCAATGTAATACGGCTTCTCTTTCATCGGTATCGAATCCTGAATTTTGTCGTAAAGCATCACATAAATATCCTTTTCCGGCTTCTGAGTAAAGGCGTTTACCACTCTTCCTGTTAACGTTAGCGAATCAAGAACCTTGCCAGTTGAAAACACAAATTCATAATTCTGAAATTCATTTTCCTCATTCAAATCTGCAATAGTATTTCCAAAATAAATGGTATAAGTAGTATTTTCTTTGAGGGAATCTTTAAAAGAAATCTTAATTTTCTTGCCAATAATTCTAATATCTGGCGCGTTTTTCATAGGCGGCGAGATCATCAGCTGTGAATTTAGGTCTTTAAACCTGATGTATTCATCAAAAGTTATCTCAATTTCTTTCCCCCTGAATTGTGTTGAATAATTTTGGGGTATGCTCAATAATATTTTGGGAGGCGTCACGTCTTTAGGCCCTCCCGTTGGCATTCCGATGTTGGCACAAGCTGTGATTAGGAAGGTCAATGCTCCCAAAATTCCTATGAAAAATAGCTGTCTATTTATTTTTTTATACAAAATGTTGAAATTACAATACAATTTTTAAAACTTTAATTCCCGTTGTTTATTCGAAATTTAAAATATTTATTTCGATTCCTATATTTTCTTGCAAAGGTGTTAAAAATACTTGAATAAAACTAAAATTTATAACATTATTTTAAAAAATTATGATTTGGCTACACAATAGTAAGTTTTTTTATAATGGAAACGTCGTCATTGCGAGCGAAGTGAAGCAATCTAAATTAAGAAACATCCATTAGATTGTTTCGTCGTACCTCTTCGCAATGATTACATTGTCCTTTTTAAAGTATACTCTGATTTAACTTTTAAAAATCGTTTCTTTCTTAAATAGACAATTCCTTTTTCAGGCATTTTTTATTATTATTTTGGTTTGAATTTTTTTTTGTATGCTATTTTTATTTTGATGAATAAGAATTTTATTTATTAAAATAAAAAAGAAAACACGATACACTCTTATCAAAAAGACTTTTTGATTATTAAAATATCATTTAATGTGTAAAAAAAGAGTATCAAAATAGAGCTATTTTCTTATAAAGGCAAAGAAATCTCTTTGGTTGTAGAAAAAAAGACTTTCTCTGAACAACTTCGTTCTTTCGCTGAATAATCTTGCTCTTTCGCTGAACAACCTCGCTCTTTCGCTGATGAAAATCGGTACTTCGCTGAAGGAAATCGGGTTTTCGCTGAGCAATCTCGGGCTTTCGCTGAACAACTTCGGACCTTCGCTGAACAACTTCGGGAAAATAATGAGCAGACATAGAGCATTTCTCCTCTGCTAAGTACATTTATTGCTTATCGAGAGACTTTTTTAGTTTGAAGAAAGAAAAAAGAAGCATAGCAACATTAATTTTAGCGAAAGCTAAAGAGATTTTTTTAATAAATAAAAAAGATTATCAGACTAAAATACTTCTTTTTTTATTAAAACAGGAGAGAAAAGCCACTAACAAACAATTTTTACCTTTATTTAAAGAGAAAATAAGCGTAGCAACATTAATTTTAGCGAAAGCTAAATTGTTTTTATCTTTAAAAAAATAAAAACACAGCATAAAAATATCCATATTCTTATTAAAATAAAACAGAAAAAAAGCATAGAAATAAATATAAAAAAGATAGAAAAAGAAAGCTTCTTTATTTTTTTTTAATTTTTATGAAAAATCCTGCACATTATAGTATAAAATTTGTGTAAGTTTGTACTGTTAATTATAACAATTAAAAAAATGAAAAAAATAGCGATTTTATTTGTATCAATGCTGATCGTTTTCGGAGCATTTGCACAGAAACTAAGCGACAAAGACGTTCCAATAGGAATTTTAAACGACTTTAAAAACAGATTTCCGTCTGCCGAAAAAGTTCAATGGTCTAAAGATAACACCAAGCACGTTGCCGAATTTAAACACGAAGACAACAATGTGAGGGTGGAGTACGACAACAGCGTTTGGTACCGTACATTTTGGAATATTCCTGCCGAATACACTCCAATGAAGATCAAAGATTATGTTAACCAGTACTATACTGGCTACAAAATCACTAAAATTGATATGATGGAGACCAATGCACAGGAAAAAAGTTATGTAGTTACTTGCGTTAAGAAGAAAAAAGAAGTGATGGAGCTCTATTTTGAACTTACAGGCTCTTTCCAGAAAAAAGTTGACAAAAACGAAGTAAAAAAATAAGCTTTCGCAAAAACTTATTTTTAAATCTACATAGCAAAAAAGAGTAACGGTATTCCTATTATTATAATAGTAGGAATACCTTTTTTTATAAAAGAAGATTTTTTTAAATAAAGATATCAATTATAGTGTTGAAATTATAACTACTTTAGCACTTCAAAATAATACATAAATAAACATGAGAAAAAACATACAAAAAATACTGCTTTCGGCTTTATTGATACTCGCTATTAACGTAGTAAACGCCCAAACAAAGTCGTTTCAGTTGGACGAATTAATGACCAACCGCAAACTTTATGCAACGCAGCTCAACAATATTCAATGGATGGGCGCTACGGATAATTATACCTGGATAGGCGCTAATAAATTGGTAAAAGCAAGCGTTTCGACCGAACAAAAAGATACAATCTTGGATGTTGCTACCCTTAACAAAGCCCTTTCGGAATTAAAAGAAAAGGAAGTTAAAAGATTTCCATCAATTAGTTGGGTTGATAAAAACAATTTTACTTTTAGTGTAAACAATACCTATTATAATTTTGATATTACTGCAAAGAAAATAGAGATACTTAATAAATATCCAGAGAAAGCTGCAGGAATTGACATCGAACCTAACAAAAATCACATTGCTTATACAATAGATAACAATCTTTATGTAGCATATAGGGGAACTTTATTAACAGTTACCGAGGATAAAGACAAGGGAATAGTAAACGGACAATCAGTACATCGCAACGAATTTGGTATCAAAAAAGGAACTTTCTGGTCACCTAAGGGAAATTATCTTGCGTACTATCGCATGGACGAAACTATGGTTACCGATTATCCTTTGGTTGATGTAGATTCGAGAGTTGCAGAGGTAAAAAACATAAAATATCCGATGGCAGGGATGAAGAGCCACCACGTTACTGTAGGCATATTCGATCCTGTTACACAGAAGACTGTTTTCTTAAAAACCGGAGAGCCAGCCGAGCAATATTTAACCAATATTAGCTGGAGTCCCGACGAAAAACAAGTATACATAGCCGTTTTAAATAGAGATCAAAACCACATGAAGCTAAATAAGTATGACGCGGCTTCGGGCAATTTTATTTCTACTTTATTTGAGGAGAAAAACGATAGATATGTAGAGCCACAGCACCCAATGTACTTCCTAAAGTCAAAGCCTGATCAGTTTATTTGGATGAGTGAAAGGGATGGTTACAATCATTTGTACCTTTATAGCACTGATGGCAAGCTTATAAAACAGCTTACTAAGGGCGAATGGATAGTGAACGAGATAGAAGGTTATGACAAAAACGACTCGCGAATATATTTTACGGCAACTAAAGAAAGCCCACTGGATAATGATTTGTTTTCAGTGGATATTAAGTCGGCGAACATAAAATTGATAACAACTAACAAGGGAACGCACAATCCGGTGTTGGATAAAGAGGCAAAATATGTGATAGATATTTATAATAATACAGAAACTGCTACATGTTATTTAATTTTAAATACAGAAGGGAAGACTTTACAGAAAATACATGAGGATAAGAATCCATTGAAGGATTATAAGCTTGGAGAAACTACCATTTTTACCATAAAAGCATCGGATAATAAAACAGATTTGTACTGCCGACTGATAAAACCTGTGGATTTTGATCCAAACAAAAAGTACCCTGCAATAGTGTACGTGTACGGCGGTCCACACGCACAGATGATTCAGAATAGTTGGTTGGGAGCAGGTGGAATGTTCCTGAATTATCTGGCAACTCAGGGCTATGTTATCTTCACTGTCGACAGTAGAGGTTCGGCCAACAGAGGATTTGAATTCGAGAGCTGCATCCATCGTACTTTGGGAACCATCGAAGTAGCAGATCAGATGAAAGGTATAGAATATTTGAAGACTTTGAGTTTCGTTGACCAGAAAAGACTAGGTATTGACGGGTGGAGTTATGGAGGATTCCTTACAATTTCGTTAAAACTAAAAAATCCTGGAGTATTCAAAGTGGCATGTGCAGGAGGCCCGGTTATAGATTGGAAATGGTACGAGGTGATGTATGGAGAAAGATACATGGATACACCTGAGCAGAATCCTGATGGATATAAGAACGCAAGTTTGCTTAATTATGTAGACAAGTTAGAGGGGAAATTGTTAATTATTCATGGAACAGTAGACCCAACTGTGGTTTGGCAGAACAGTCTTTCGTTTCTAAAGAAATGTGTTGAGAATGGAAAGATGGTTGACTATTTTGTATACCCAGGCCACGAACATAATGTAAGCGGTGGCGATAGAATACACCTATATAAGAAAATTGCAGAGTATTTTAAAGAGAATTTATAAGAATTTTATTACTAAAAAAACTATTAATTTTAAATAATATTTAGATGAGAACTATATTAATATTCATAATGTTGCTATCGGGAAGTGTTTTTGCACAAAACTATATCCCATATTATAATAAGATAAACGAAGCCGATTATAGGTTGTTGTCCACAAAAGAATACGCAAAGGCCGAGGCTTTATATATAGAAGCTTTTAGTTTGGCGAAGCCTTTCGAGCGTGATTATTTTCAGGTAGCTAGATGTTATGCAGCACTTGGCGACTCAATAAATATGATTAAATATTTAAAACTAGCAAGTGTGAATCCTTCTTTCAATCCTATTATATATATGAGGGTAAAAAGAGATTCAATATTGTTCGCTAAGTATAAAGATCAGGAGAATTTTCAGCAGTTTTTAAAGGAAACTACAGAACTTAAGGAGAAACATAAGACTGCACTTCAGAATGATCCGGAGTTTAGGAAGAAAAAAGATACGATACATTACTTCCTAAATTTATATCAGATCAATCATAAGGATTTGCAAGCGAATGTGAAGAAGTTGACCATAAACCAACGTGATTCTGTAGAGAAAATCGTAGATGCTTTGGACATTCAGATGCGTAAAAAGTTCTTTAAGTATGTTGAAGCAAACGGTTTCCCAGATTTTGTAGTGCCTGGAAGTAGTATTACAGGTGGAGATTTTGTAAGTTTGTTTCTAACTAAGATGACTGATAAAGAATTGGAGAAATACAATCCAATGATGTTAGAAGAACTAAAGAAAGGAAATCTAACGCCCTTTGATTATGCTTTTATTATGGACAAATCTTTATCTAGTAAAACAAAAGATAAGTGTTTGAACTATTCAGCTGCAAAATCTTCTAAAGAGGAATGCTGGGATACTGCTATTGCCGAAAGGTTGAAAATTGGTTTGTCGATTTATCTGGATGGATCGCCACAAAATATTACAAGAGGCTACAATAAAAAGCATCCTTGGGTGGCTACCAAGTTAAAATAACATCGTTTTAGATTAAAAACATTGGGAAATATCAACAGTATAGTAGTAATTGGCTCGGGAAATGTAGCAACTAATCTTGCAATAGCTTTTAATAATATAGGAGTTCAAATATTGCAGGTATATAGTCGCAATACTACACATGCCAAGCTACTTGCTGATAAAGTTTCGGCAACTTATACTGATAATTTAGCAGATATTAAACTCAATGCCGATTTATATATTATCTCTATTAATGATGATGCGATAGAAAATATTGCATCATCATTAAAACTTTCAGAAAAACTAGTTGTACATACATCGGGCAGTATTAATATGGATGTTTTGAAGGATATTTCCTCTAATTATGGAGTGTTTTATCCTTTGCAAACCTTCTCCAAGGACACTTTGATAGAACTAATTGATGTCCCTTTTTGCATAGAAGCAAATACTATTGAAGCCGAAGCTGTATTAACTAATCTTGCTGGAACTGTTTCGAAAGATGTGAGGATAATCAACTCCGATGAGCGTAAAATTATACATCTTGCAGCTGTTTTTGCATGCAATTTTTCGAATTATATGTACCTAATCGCCGAAAGTTTATTAAAGGAACATACTATTTCTTTTGATATTTTAAAACCTTTAATACTTCATACAGCTAACAAGATGAATACACTTAGTCCTATGCTTACGCAAACAGGTCCGGCAAAGAGGAATGATTTAAAGTTAATAGAAAAGCATATTTCTTTGCTAAAAGAAACACCAGATTACCTAGAGATTTATAAAACGATAAGCAAAAGTATTGTTGACAAATATCATAATTAAAATAATGGCAAATTATAAAGAAAAACTACATAACATTACTACATTTATCTTCGATTTTGATGGTGTATTAACCGATGGAAAGGTTCTGTTAGTTGACGATAATGAGCAACTAAGAAGCTCGAATGTAAAAGATGGTTATGCGTTGCAATATGCAGTTAAAAAAGGTTACAAAATTGCTGTCATTTCTGGTGGCTATTCTAAAACGATGACTAAGCGTATGAATTCTCTTGGAATTACAGATGTGTTTTTAGGGATAGATAATAAGATTGAGACTTATGAGAAGTATCTTTTAGATAATAATATAAGAAAAGACCAGGTTTTATATATGGGCGATGATATTCCTGATTACGAAATACTGCTTCAGGTAGGTGTGGCTACTTGCCCTTTGGATGCGGCGCAAGAAATTAAGGAAATTGTAGATTATATCTCCGACAAAAAGGGTGGTGAAGGATGCGTAAGAGATATAATTGAACAAGTATTGAAGCTACAAAACAACTGGTTTCATGCTGATGCTTTCCATTGGTAGGTTCATATAGAATTTTATTAGCATCTAAATAAAAAAAAGAAGCCTGCACAGTTGTTACCATGCAGGCTCAAAAAACAAATCATGAAAAAAAAATTTCTTATTTGTTGCCTAAGTATTCTGAAACACCTTCGTGAGTAGCTTTCATAGCTTTTTCACCTTTGTGCCAGTTAGCTGGGCAAACTTCACCGTTTTCTTCAAAATATTGTAAAGCATCTACCATTCTTAAGGCTTCGTCAATGCTTCTGCCTAGTGGTAAGTTATTCACAACTTGGTGTTGAACGGTTCCTTCTTTGTCAATTAAGAAAAGACCTCTGTAAGCTACAGGAGCTCCGTTGAATTGATATTCTCCTTCATCGTTGTAGTCTAATTCTCCTGCTAAAACATCATAGTTTTGTGAGATAGTTTTAGATAAATCTGATACTAATGGGAACTTAACTCCTTTAATACCGCCATCTTTTAACTCTGTGTTTAACCATGCCCAATGAGAGAATTTAGAATCTACTGAACAACCAACAACTGCTACGTTTCTACTTTCGAATTCAGCAAGTTTTTCTTGGAATGCTACGATTTCTGTTGGACATACAAATGTAAAATCCAAAGGATAGAAGAAGAAAACTACATGTTTCTTTCCTAAATATTGTTCTAATGAAAAATTGTCAACAAATTCTCCACCATTGATAACAGCTTCTGCTGTAAATACTGGAGCTTTTTTACCTACTAATACCATATTTTTATTATTTTAATATACTTGTTGTATAAATGATTTTTATTATGGTATGATAAACATCATTCTTTTAAAATTGTTCAGAAAGATTTAAAAAAAATAGCGAGAAAGTTTTAATTATTTAGTAGTTTTGTACTGAAATTTTATACTTAATTCATTTTTATTATGAGGAGAATAATTATACTGTCTTTTATGCTTCTATTTTTAGCTAACATTAGCATTGCTCAGCAGAGTAAGTTAAGTTATCAGCTCGAAAAAGCTTTGCAAACTAAAGGTACCAGCAGTCCGCAGGATTATATAAAGATAAATATATTTCTTAAGAAACAAGCAAACATAGATTCGTTGCAAAATGAGTTTATAAAAAACAATACACCCGTTAAGGACCGTCCTGAATTAGTTAGACAACTCTTAACGCGTACTGCAAACGCTTCGCAACAGGCAATTCTTAATAAGATTAATGCTGCTACCAAAACTGATGGGGAATGTTTTGCAAATTTACACTCACTTTGGATTGTAAATATGTTGGAATTGGAAGCCAAACCATCACTTATTAGCAAACTCGCCCTTAGTGACGACATTGAATTGATAGGTTTAGATGATAGTTATCTGCTAGCTCCAGTTGATCCTATTATTAATAAAACAAACTCGAATAAATCTCCAAATGGCAAAGAACAAGGTCTAACTGCCATCAATGCACCTGCGATGTGGGCACTTGGATATACAGGAAGAGGGCGTATGTCGGGGAGTGTTGACACTGGAGTTTGGCCTGATCATCCTGCAATTAAGAACCACTTTATGGCAAACTACTATCCTTTGTCTCAATGTTGGTTTACCTTTGATTCGGAGTTGCCAGCCGATAAATCCGAAAGCCATGGCACGCATACTGTGGGCATAACTATGGGTTTGGACAATGCCACGCATGATACAATCGGGGTTGCCTTTAATGCATATTTCATCTGTAC
>CAYRBL010000121.1:4264-9033 GCA_964422385.1 uncultured Bacteroides sp. | reverse complement strand
TTTATTTACACATTATTATTGAACTATGATTGCTAAATGGTATGCTTTATATACAAAACCCCGTTCCGAGAAAAAGGTATTGGAACGCTTGAACGAACAAGGTGTTGAAGCATATTTACCACTTCAAAAGAAGCTTCGTCAGTGGAAAGACCGAAAAAAATGGGTGGAAGAACCTCTTATAAGTTCCTATATCTTTGTTAAAATCATGCCTAGCCAATACTATGATGTATTAAATATTGTAGGTGCTTTGCGATATGTCTTTTTTTTAGGCAAAGCAGCATCAATACCCGACTGGCAAATAGAATCCTTAAAACAACTTTTAAATTCAGAGCAAGAAATTGAATTAAATTCAGAGAACATTAAAAAAGGCGCTCGAATAAAAGTTATTGCTGGTACTCTAATAGGAATGGAAGGAGAACTTGTTTCAATAAGAGGGCAGAAAAAGGTAATTGTAAGGATAGAACATGTTGGATATTCTATTTCTGTAAATATACCATTAACGGATATAGTTGAAATAAAAAAGACAGAAGTGGAATAGTTTTTTTAAAAGAAAAATAAGAGAAATTTTATTTAAAAATATATTGAAATAATATAAAATTAATATTAAAAATCTTATCTTCATAACTTACTCTAAAATTTCACTCTAGCTGCATTAATAAAAATAACAAAGAGATTAATTGTAAAAAAAATAGTTGTTGAAGAGATATTTTATCGAAAATTTAAACAATTATTAACAAATTATTGTTATTTTTGCATAAAAATTCAGCGTCGTTACGAGCATAAAAAACATGTAACTGACCTGGCGAAGCTATGAACAGAAATCCTTTTTTGTTTTATTTATAATCAATATATCAGACACATACAAATTAAATAATATTTATTAAAATGAAAATATTAGTAACAGGTGGAACTGGTTATATAGGTTCCCATACAGTAGTTGAACTATTGCAGTCGAACTATGATGTAGTGATAGTTGACAGTCTTATTAATTCAGATACTGATGTTTTAGATGGTATTGAAAAGATAGCAGGAAAACGTCCTCAGTTCGAAAAGATAGATTTAGCAAACAGAAAAGAAACACTTGATTTCTTTGCAAGGAATAATGATGTAAAAGCTGTTATACATTTTGCTGCTTTAAAAGCAGTAGGGGAAAGTGTTGAAAAACCTTTGTTTTATTATCGTAACAATCTCGATTCCTTAATGAATGTATTAGAAGGAATGAATGAGCAGAATATTACGAATATCGTTTTTTCATCCTCTTGCACTGTTTATAGTCAACCTGAAATACTACCTGTTACAGAGGATACTCCTATTAAAAAAGCAGAATCACCTTATGGAAATACAAAACAAATAGCTGAAGAAATTCTAGCTGACCAATGCAACGTAACTCCATTAAACTGTATTTCTTTAAGGTATTTTAATCCAATCGGCGCACACGAAAGTGCCATTATTGGCGAAAGACCACAAGGTGTTCCTAATAATTTAGTACCTTATGTTACTCAAACTGCATTGGGAATAAGGGAATGTTTAAGTGTTTTTGGAAAAGATTATAATACACATGATGGTACTGCAATCCGCGATTATATTCATGTTTCTGACTTGGCACAAGCTCATGTCTTAGCATTAAACTATCTTTTAAAATCAACATCAAAAGGTAAAATTGAATATTTTAATTTAGGAACAGGTACAGGTTATTCTGTTTTAGATATTATCATTGCTTTTGAAAAAGTAAATAATCTTAAATTAAATTATCAGTTTAAAGATAGAAGAAGCGGAGATGTAGAAAAGATATGGGCTGATCCTACTAAAGTAATTAATACTCTTGGATGGAAAGCAACCAGAACCCTTGAGGATATGATGCGAACAGCTTGGCAATTTGAAACTAAAGCGAGGTCAATTAATAATTAACAATTAAAAATTAATAGATTTCCTTCAATTCTTATAAAAAATAAGTAATGCAAATAATATCACAACCAACTTCATTAAATCATTTATGGGAAAACAAGGAAACCGATTTTCTTGAACTTCTTAAAATAGTTGTTGATATTGATAAGGAAATATTGGCTATTGATGCTGAAATGCATGCTGATCTAGAAAAATTATTACTTACAAAAAAGAGTGAACAAAGAAACTTATGGGGAGCGAATGTTTATCCCTTCCAAACAGAAGAAAATTATATTGAATATACTTCATTTATTAATATCCGTCCGTCACAGGAAAATAGAAGCATGGAAGTTGAAGATGAAAATATATGCAGAAAAATTAGGGATATTGTAAATCGACTTTTAATAAAAGAATAATGTATCCTTTAAAATTTCACAAATCTCTTACAGTTGAAAAGTGGGCTACTTATACGAAAGGGCAACAAGTTCTAATGATAGCTAACGAAATTAACAGAGCTAAAAACTGGATTCTTAAAAAACAAGATACTGAAACTAACAATGCTTACGAAAGAGCTTTCGAACTAATAGATCTAACAGTTGAGCAACCAAAATGGGGAAATGGGATAATAGAACTTTTAAGATTACGTGAAATACTCGGTTCTCTTTATATAAGTACAGAAAAAGATCTTCATTTAAATAACCTTTGTTATAAATCTCTAATTGCTTTATCAGTAGAATCCTATAATTTACTAAATGGGAAATAGTTTAATATAAAGATAGGCTAAGAGACTAGGAGAGGGAGCGAACGAAGCGAGGGTGAGAAATGAGATAGAGAGACTGAGTGACTGAAGTGCGAAAAGAAAGGAGATTCAGTAATTAAATAATGTTTCTGTTTTAAAAAGAGAATTATTGATGGATAATTTTATAAAACAGCTTAATCCAGTATATTTTTGGGATGGTTATGTGGATAAAATGAATCCAGAATTATCAAAAAGGCTAATTATTGAGAGATTTTTTACACTAGGGAATATCAAAGAAATAAAATTAATATTAAGTTTTTATCAAAAAGAAGAGGTAATAAAAACACTATGTAGCCTTAATTATCTTGATCCAAAAACCTTGAATTTTGTCTCGATAATTTTTAATATCCCTAAAAGCAGATTTAGATGTTACAGACGCAAGCAGTTGAAGGCTCAACACTGGAATTAATAAAGGAACTTCAAAAAAGGAATATACATTATCAAAATAAATAACTTAAAAACATTAAATAAATTTCTGCAATGAAAAATATATATGAACAATTATTAAGCAAAGAGACTAAACTATCAGTTATAGGTTTAGGTTATGTTGGATTACCAATTGCGTTAGAATTTGCTAAAAAAATGCCGGTAATAGGCTTCGACATCAGAGAGGACAGAGTTGAGATGATGCGCAATAAGATTGATCCAAGTGAAGAATTAGTTTCTTCTGATTTCGATGGTTGTGATATCATTTTTACAGCAAAGGCTGAAGAATTAAAAGATGCAACTTTTCATATCGTTGCCGTTCCAACTCCTATTGATGATAGTAATATGCCAGATCTTAAACCTTTATTATCTGCAACAAGAACAGTAGGAAAAATATTAAAGAAAGGTGACTATGTAGTATATGAATCTACAGTTTATCCTGGTGCCACTGAAGAAGATTGCATTCCTATTCTTGAAGAATTATCAGGTTTAAAGTTTATGGAAGATTTTAAAGTTGGTTTTTCACCTGAACGTATTAATCCTGGTGATAAAGTAAATACTCTTACAACTATCAAAAAAATAGTTTCAGGTTGTGATGACGAATCTCTAGACATTATTGCTAAAGTTTACGAATTGATAATTGTAGCAGGTATTCACAGAGCCTCTTGTATAAAAGTTGCAGAAGCAGCAAAAATTATTGAAAATACCCAACGTGATATTAACATTGCTTTCATGAACGAACTTTCTATTTTGTTCAATCGTTTAGGTATTAATACTTATGAAGTATTAGAAGCTGCTGGTACTAAATGGAATTTCCTTAAATTCTATCCAGGTTTAGTTGGTGGACATTGTATAGGTGTTGATCCTTATTATCTGGTTTATAAAGCAAGTAAAGTTCGTTTCCATACTAATATTATTAAATCGGGTAGGTTTATTAATGATTCAATGGGATTTTATATTGCTAAGCAAACTGTTAAAAAAATGATTGCTTGTGGCAAAAATATACTTCAGACAAGAGTACTTATTATGGGTGCTACTTTTAAAGAAGATGTAGCAGATATCCGTAATTCAAGAGTTCCTGATATTTTCAAAGAATTAAAATCTTATGGTGTAAATGCTGAAATGGTAGACCCACATGCTAACATTAAAGATTTTAAACATGAATATGATATTACATTAAGTAATTATAATGATGTGATGAATAATACATCTGGCTCTTATGATGCTATTATAGTTGCAGTTTCTCATATACCTTTTAAAGATCTTGATTTAGATTTCTTCAAAAACAGATTAAAACCTGATGGTATTCTTGTTGATGTAAAAGGAATGTACAGAGCATATAATAAAGAAGTATCTTATTGGAGCCTATAAGCGAGGGAGTGAAAGCGCGACTAAGTGAAAGAATGACGAAGAGACTAAGAGAGTGTGCGACTAGGAGACTAAGCGACGAAACGAAAGAAAGACAAAGTGAGGGAGAGAGGAAGCGATAAAATAATAATGAATTATATTTGCCTAAAGTTCAATAATTTTTTATAAATCACATTTAATACCCTAATGAATTGCATAAAGATATACCTCCAGAACCTGAATATAATTCAGATGATTTGAATCCTAATGAGAAAATTGTTCTTGAGCATGTGAGTAAACATTCCAAGGTTTC
>CAYRBL010000121.1:2764-4164 GCA_964422385.1 uncultured Bacteroides sp. | reverse complement strand
AATTAACTCCTCTCAAAACGGTCCTTTAGCGTAGTCGAAAGGGGAGAGGCGGGGGTGAGGTAAATAAGAAGAAACGAAGAAGAGATGGAGAGACTAAGAGAAAGAGTAACTAAATCAATTAATAATTAAAACTACAAGCCCGTTTATTAATCTAAATTAATAGAATTCAAAAAAATTATAAGATAGTTTAAGAAATGGAGGGGACAAAGCCATTAATCAATCATTAAGTTACAATCTATTTCTAAAATCAATTACAAAAATTTTATCGCTAAAAGCGTTACGCAAAAACAGATAATGACTATAAACCCTTTCAAATATGGAGTAATAGTAAAAGGAGACATGTTTGTTAACCGTGTTAAGGAAACAAGTATGTTAACGACAAGTTTAATTTCAGGTCAGAATCTAATTCTGTATTCTCCCAGACGTTATGGAAAAACTTCATTGGTTTTAAAAGTATTGGATGATTTAATAGCACAAGGTTATAAGACGGTATATATTGATTTTTTTAAAGTCTATTCTACTCTTAAATTCCTTGAATTATATTATGAAGCAATATTTAAGAATTTACACGGGTGGGAAAAAGCAGTTAAAACACTTTCATCATTAGCAAAATCAGTCAGACCTTTATTAAGCATGGATTCTACTGGGAATCCATCTGTATCACTAGAGATGAATTCTTTTGATGTAGATAAATCTTTTGATGAAATTCTAAATTTACCAGAAAAGCTTGCTGAAAAACAAAGATGGATAGTTGTATTTGATGAGTTTCAAGAAATAGAGAATTTAAATGGAGAAAGTTTTGAAAAAGCACTTCGTTCTGTATTACAACACCATCAAAATGTATCTTATATTTTAATGGGAAGTAAAAAGCAGTTATTACTAAATATGGTTACTCATAAAAATAGAGCTTTTTATAATTTTGGCAAATTAATAAAATTAGATAAAATAAGAGAAGATGAATGGATTTCATATCTAGGAAAGGCTTTTGATTCATCAAATATTAGTTATACAATTGATAATCTCAAGGAAATAGTGCATAAAACAGATAATATTCCTTATTATGTACAATATTTGGCTTCTGAAATTTGGGACTTAGCAATACATATAGGTAGCATTGATAGCACTATTATCGATAGAGCTATACAACAATTACTGTATAATCAAAATGATTATTTCTTAAATATATGGCAAAACCTAAACATCAATCAACAAAAAGTTATAAAGGGTCTAGCTCAACAAAATACAGATATTTTTTCTAAAGAATATCACGAGAAATTTAAACTGGGGTCAATGTCATCAACTCAAAGATCTGTTGAAAAACTTATTAATGAGTCAATTATTGATAAAGAAAATACTGATTATTATTTTGAAGATCCTTTCTTGAAAATATGGATCAATAG
>CAYRBL010000121.1:0-2664 GCA_964422385.1 uncultured Bacteroides sp. | reverse complement strand
CCCACTGAACTAGTAAAAATGCAAAATTCCCATTAAAGATAAGAGATTTAAAAGAACCCAAATCGGATATAAATTAAAAAATAAGCAAGATTAATCACCTCACCCCAGCCCTCTCCTTCCCGAATTACTCGGGATGTTAGTCGTAGAGGGAGCAAGAAAAGATATATTTATTACATTCATAATTGGTTTATAATTTTAGGTATTTCAACCCAACTAACTTCCCCCCTTTCGACGTCGCTCAAGGACCGTTTGGGAGGAATTTGAAATAGGAATTTTTTAGATTTTTTATTATAATTTTAGGCATTTCAAACTTCAAACTTTAGTCACTTTTTTTTCGTAATTCGTAATTCGTAATTTGAAATCATTTTGTCTTTATTATTAATTGTTAATTCTTAATTATTAATTAAGTTCCATGTCCAGTAGCCATTCACATCATCATCGTAAGCACCGCAGCCACAGTAGCAGAAGTGGTAGTAGTTCTTCTTTGCGAAAGGAAAGCCTGAGCTTTGATGCCAGCTTGGGGAGTGAGCCTGTAAAAGTGGTGCATAGAGGTGAACGCACACATAAAAAAGTACGTAAGCATAAAGCTAAAAAATCTAATGTACGCAAACTCGAATCTTTTATCACCAAATATCTCTTCCTGGCATTAGGTATTATATTTTTAACAGGCAGTATCTGGTGGATGTACGATAACTCAACTGTAAATGGTGGCTCTTTTTGGAATACAATTATGACTTTCCTTTTCCCAGTAAATAAAGCTGAAATAGAACATACTGAAATTAGCAATCCATTTGAATGGAGTATTTACATTCCTTACATTCTTGGATTTGTTCTTTTAGCTATATCTGCTTTTATTAAAAATATTAAAACAAGCTTAAGTATAACATTAGCAACCATTGCTATTATCTACTTAAATTTAATACATCTTAAGATTCTATATTATGATGGTTTATACACTACACTATTTTGCTATCCCAACCATAACACATCCCTATTTATTTCCTTATTCTTATTGATGCTTACTATTGCAATTTCATTTTATTTGAGCAAACCTAATTTGATTAAAATTGCAGTTCCTAGCTTTTATGCTTCATTGTTTTTAATAATTGGATATTTCGGACTAAAGATATATTTATTAATGCCTTCACTACTTTTAGTAACAGTATTAATATATGTGGTTTCAGTTAAGCAAAATACAAAAAATCTAAATCTTTGGAATTTTATATTTGCATGGTTTTTTATATTTATGATTTGGATGCGAAAAATCGTAGCCTTGATAACTCCTGATTATTTATTTAGTTTTATTTTATTTTCTACGCTTTTTTATATTTGCAATCAACTGTTTTTTATTGTAACCCAAATTAGCAATAGTAATAAAAAAGATAATATTTTTAAAATTGTTTTACTATCCATTAATACACTCTTGGCAATTGTTTTCAATATCTTTGCACTTAACAAATTTGGATATGCCATATATAGTAGTATCTATTCATTTGGAATTATTCTTTTCAATATTCTAACAATCTATTATATTATTCGAAATAAGCTAAAAATTAAACTTGCTTATTTTTATTATTCTACTATCGTTTTAATTGGATTTGCAATTGCTTTAGTCTTTAATGCAAACTATCCAATCATAATCCTAGCAATTTCTTCATTATTATTATTGGTATATTCCAAGCAAAGCAGAGATCAGATTGCTATCTTGATTTCATTAGGGCTTTCAGCAATTATGTTTTTAATCTTTTTCTTAAAATGGGTATTTGTATATCTACCTGCCAGCTTTACTGGAACTATTATTGTAGATAAACAAATGTTTTTTTATGGACTAGTTTCAGGAATATTTGTGGTGCCTATACTTTTTGTAAATAATCAAATCTTAAAAAAATTATATATATCATTTTCAACTGAATGGTTTAAAAGGGATACTATTCGTTTGTATCAACGTTTGTTTTTTATATTCTCCTTATATCTTTTACTCTTTTACAGCTATCAATATA
The DNA here is from genome assembly GCA_964422385.1 of uncultured Bacteroides sp. Classification (GTDB taxonomy): domain Bacteria; phylum Bacteroidota; class Bacteroidia; order Bacteroidales; family JACABE01; genus JBAXLO01. Next base: position 664 of record CAYRBL010000121.1, on the reverse strand, counting down.
TTATCCTAACAACTTTTAAATCTAATGTGTTAAGTGGATTAAGCTGGTATGTGTATAACTGTATATTTTTAATCATTCTTATTTATCTTGCAGGTCGTAAGGTGCGTACTGTTTATATCTTAAGTATACTTATAGCTACAGCCTTTAGTGTTTTATGTTATCCATTATTTATCCATTATTATATTCGAGAAATTAGAGATGTCTTCACTACAAATCAGTCCTTGTTTGTATCAGGTTTTGGGATGCATTATGTAGCAGTATTTCTTACAATATATCTTTTTTATGTTATCAACCATAGAATAAAACGTAAATTTAGTGGTAATAAACTAATTTTCCGAATTTATTATATTTATACTACTGTACTATCTATTTTTTTCTTGCTTTCCGAGTACGACCATATTAGTTTTATACAGGCTTATAGGAAGGGAATTCTAACTCAATCTTTAGCACATGATAATAGTCATTTACCTTATTCTGTATTATTAATAATAATTTCTATTGTTATTCTTACTATTGCCTTTACTAAACGTTTCAGATTTGTTAGGTTTATTGGTGTTGCTGTATTATCTATAGCTTTAATAAAGATATTATTATTCGATTTCGAAGTACTAAGTGGAAATTCTAAAGTTGTAGTATCTTTCTTATTGGGTGCAATCTTAATATT
>CAYRBL010000120.1:0-9142 GCA_964422385.1 uncultured Bacteroides sp. | reverse complement strand
TACACGGCTCTGAACACTCTTTCCCTACACGACGCTCTTCCGATCTTGGCAATCCCAAACTCATCGACAGCAGAAATTAAAACGATAAAATCACCTTGATTATCGGCATAAAAAATACCTACAGTCTGTATATTTTCATGTCTATATTCAATTGAATTGCCATTTAGTAATTGTGTAACCAAATTTTCGGGCAGGTATGCTTTTATTGAATCTATAGTGTTTTTATCTTTAGATGCTTTAAAAATTATTTCTTTTTCGTGAGGTAATTTCTGAATATATCTTTCGATAATGGCATCATAAGTTTTTTTGTTTAATTCGTCTTCTTCAAAATATTTTTGAGCAACAATTAAAGCTTTATCAAAAAGATGATTGTTAAATTCCGTTTTGTTATAATTAACGGATAAGAAATACACGAAAATAAAGGAGCAAAGCAACACCAGAAAGGTAAGCAATGTATATATTAAAGCTATTTTATGTCGGATTTTCATTATTCTTCTTTTAAAATATAACCCATTCCTATAACAGTATGAATAAGCTTTGTAGGGAAGTCTTTTTCTATCTTATTTCGGAGATAATTTACATAAACATCTACCAAATTTGTTCCCATATCAAAGTTTACATCCCAAACATTTTCTAATATATCATATCTTGACATTACCTTTTTAGGATTCTTTAAAAAATAATAAAGCAAACGATATTCTTTGGAAGTAAGATTAATTTCTTTTCCGGCACGTGTAACTAATTTACTTTCCATATCCATTACAACATCAGCAAACTTTAATGTTTTAACGTCATCTGTTGCTAATTGTCGGCGAAGATTAGCATTAACTCTTGCCAAAAGTTCTTTAAAATGAAATGGCTTTATAAGATAATCATCGGCTCCTGCTTCCAGTCCTTTTACAATCTCTTCGATAGATCCTAAAGCCGTAAGCATAATAATTGGGATGTTAAAACCCAGCTTATCGCGAATAATTGTACAAACTTCAATACCGTTAAGGTTTGGAAGAATTATATCTAAAATTATAAGATTAAATTCTTTGTTTAAAGCTAAATTTAATCCTGTAGCACCATCATAAGCAGTTTCTACAGTATAATTTTCCTCTTCTAAGCCTTTTTTAATAAAGTTTGAAACATTTATTTCGTCCTCAACTAACAGTATTGTTGCCATTGCTTTTCTTTTTTAAATAAATTTAGAAACAAAAGTACTCATTATTTAAATTAGTCTTCTTCTTATTTTAAGATTCCCTTCTTTATCATATAACATACGAGAATAGATTTTTTCTACAAATAAAGGGAAAATAAATAAAGTAAGAATAGTAGCAGTAATTAATCCACCAATTACAACAATTGCAAGTGGTCTTTGTGCTTCAGAACCTATACCTGTAGAAGTGGCAGCAGGAATTAAACCTATTGCAGCCATCATTGCCGTCATAATTACAGGACGTATCCTCGATAATACACCATCTTTAATTGAAGCTTGCAAAGTAAGTTTTTTATGATGAATATTATTTTTAAAAACACTAATAAGTATCACACCATTCTGAATACAAATACCAAACAAAGCAATGAAACCAATACCTGCAGATATACTAAAATTAGTATGAGTTATAAGCAATGCTGCTATGCCCCCAATAATTGCAAAGGGAACATTGACCAAAACAAGTCCGGCGTCTCTGGCATTTCCAAATAAGACAAAAAGAATTAGAAAGATTAATAACAAACTTAAAGGAACAACTTGTGCCAATCGTTTTGATGCACGTTGTTGGTTTTCGAAGTCGCCTAACCATTTAATTTCATATCCTTTTGGAATATTTACTGTCTTTTCTACTTTCTTTTGAGCCTCAGCAATTGTACTACCCATATCTCTGCCTCTAATAGAAAATTTAACGGCTGCATACCTTTCATGATTGTCTCTGTAAACAATAAGTGGCCCGGTTATTAGTCTTATATCTGCAATTTCCTTTACAGGGATTTGTTTGCCTTGCATTGTAGGAACCATAAGTTCGCCTATCTCTTTTTCCGACTTTCTAAAGTCGGGTTGATAACGAACTATTATATCAAACTTCTTTTCACCTTCATATAATTTAGAAGCCGACTTACCACCTATTGCCATCTCAATTACAGCTTGGGCATCAGCTTTTGCAACCCCATAAAGCGCACATCTTTTCTCATCAAGTTCAATTTGAAGTTCCGGTTGTCCTATGTTTTTAAATACTCCTAAATCTTCGACACCATTAATAGTTTTTAAAACTTTATATACTTCAGTTGCCTTTTTTTCTGTTAATGCCAAATCATTTCCTGTAATCTTTACTACTAAAGAGCCTTTAACTCCAGATACTGCTTCTTCAACATTATCCATGATTGGTTGCGAAAAATTAAAATCAATACCGGGGTATTCTTGCAAAGAGGCATTCATTTCTTCAATAAGTTGTTCTTTTGTCTTCTTTGATTTCCATTCTTTTTGAGGATAAATATCAACCTGGAATTCTATATTGTAAAAACCTGTTGCATCAGTTCCATCATTCGGTCTACCTGCCTGAGAAAGGACTTGGCGCACTTCGGGAAACATTTTGATCTTATTTCTTAACTTATTTGAAAGTTTTACTGACTCCTCTAAAGAAACACTTTGAGGAAGGGTCGCTCTAATATAAATTGAACCTTCATTTAATTCAGGAAGAAATTCAGTACCTAAAAATTTAAAGCAAAAGAACCCAATAATAACAATTATCAATCCTATTGTAAGACTAAGGTTCTTTACCTTGTATAATCTGTTAAAAATACTCATCGTTTTATTGGTAATAAAACTAACGAAGAAATTATTTTTTTCTCTAACGTTTTTCTTCAATAATATACTACTAAGTACCGGAACTAAGGTTAAAGTAAATATTAATGCTCCCAACAAAGCAAAACCTAAAGTAAAAGCAAGTGGCGAAAACATTTTTCCTTCCACTTTCTGGAAAGCGAAGATAGGAACCAATGCTGTAATAATTATAAGCTTAGAAAAGAAGATTGCTTTCCCCATTTCTTTGGAAGTATGCTTAATCAATCCTAATTTAGACATCTTATTAAAGGCATCCATCCCAAGCTTGTGTGCTTTCTTATCCAGGACAACGAATATCCCTTCAACCATCACAACTGCCCCATCTATTATTATACCGAAGTCAATTGCTCCCATAGAAAGCAAATTTGCTGACATTCCTCTTGCCCTTAATAAAATAAAAGCAAATAATAATGCCAATGGAATTACTATGGATACTGCAACTGTTGTCCTCCAATCGGCCATGAAGATTAGCACAATAAATGTTACTAAGAGTATACCTTCAATCAAATTATGGGTAACTGTACCTACTGCAAAATTTACAAGGTTTTCGCGATCATAAAAAGTGTCTAGTTTTACACCTTCCGGTAGAATTTTATTATTAAGTTCGTCTATTTTTACTTTTAGATTCTTTATAACCTCACTTGGATTCTCTCCTTTTCGCATTACCACTATCCCTTCCACAACATCGTTATCGCCCATTCTACCCACCTGACCAAGCCTTGGTAAAGCAGATTCGTGAACATTGGCAACGTTTCTAACTAATATTGGTGTACCATTTATCTTTTTAATTACAATATTCTCTATTTCTTCCTTATTATTAATTAATCCTATCCCTCTTACCACATATGCTTGAGAATTTTTTGTAATAACATCCCCGCCAACGTTTACATTACTCTTTGAGATAGCTTCGTAAAGATCTAAAGGCGTAATATTATAATTTATCAGCTGATTTGGATTGGTACTTACCTCAAATGTCTTTACTTCGCCACCAAAGCTTACTAAATCGGCAACTCCAGGTACGCTTCTGATATTTCTGTCAACAACCCAGTCCTGAAGTGTTTTTAGTTCGCGAACACTATGTTTTGAACTCTTTAAAGTGTATCTGTAAATCTCACCTGTCGGGCCATAAGGTGGTTGTACATCCGGTGAAACTCCATCAGGTAAATCAGCATCTTTAAGCATATTGTTTACTTGTTGACGAGCAAAAGCATCTTCCACATCATCATCAAATAAAACTGTTACAACAGATAGTCCAAATAAAGTAGTCGATCTGATATCAGTCTTCTTTTGAACCGGATTCATTGCTATTTCTATAGGAATTGTTACAAATTTCTCTATCTCTTCAGCACTTCTGCCCGGCCATTGAGTTATAATTATAATTTTAGTATTCGTAACATCTGGAAAGGCATCAATAGGTGTATTATTAAACGAATAAATACCAGTTATAATAATTACTATTGTGCAAAAAAACACGAAGAATTTATTACGTAAAGAGAAGGCGATTATGTTTTCAATTAGTTTATTCATAGTCTAAATCTTTATATTATTTGTTCTCTAAATAATAAATCTTATTCTGAAGTTAAAGCATTATAAAGTAGCAACGAATATTTACTTGCAACCCTTTCTCCGGGCTTCAGACCACTTAAAATATATGTTTTATTGCCTGCCGATTCTCCTATCTGAACTTCTCTAATTTCAAAATCCTTTTTATTGGTGAGCACCATTACATAATACTTTTTGTCATTAAACACTAGTGATTTTGAATCCACTACAGGAAGTTTTTCTTTGCTTGTGTTGTAAATAATCTTTACATTGGCAAACATCTCCGGTTTTAAAGTATAATCAGGATTCTCCAGTTTAATTTTTACTGTCATCGTCTTACTGTCAGGATCCAGAACATTAAAAATCTTATCTATCTTACCTATAAATTCCTTGTCGGGATATGCAAGCGTATTAATCTTAACTTCCATGTCAGGTTTGATTTTAGCAATATCACTTTCGTATATTTTTGCCACAACCCATACTTTCTTCAAATCCGATATTGTAAATAAATTATTGCTGTTATCAGGGCGTAATTGCATGTTAGGATTAATAAGTTTCTCTACAACAAAGCCCGAAATTGGAGATTTTATAATATAATCCGATTGTTTGCCATTACCATAAATAGATTTTACGGTCTGTATCCTTTTTAACTCCGACTTAGCTTTATCATGTTCTTTTTGAGCGGCAATATATTCCTTTTCGGAAGTAATTCCGCTTTTATACATATCTGTAATAGCTGCAAGGTTCTTTTCTGAAACTGCCAGATTAGATTCAGCCGTAACTAAATCATTTTGTACACCAGCCATTTCAGAACTTCTTACAACTGCAATTACCTGGTCTTTTTGAACCAAATCGCCAAGAGAAACCTTAACTTCGGTAACTAAACCGCTTACTAATGGGAATATTTTCACCACCTTATCCTGATCGTAAGTAACTGTTCCTGTAAAGTGATATTCGTTATAAATATGCATCAAACTTACGGTATCTATCGTCATATTTTGCATCAAACTATCAGCAACTACAAATTTATTCTTTGATGCAGCATCAGTTTCATTTTCTTTTTTCGAACTACAGCTTATCAGTGTTATTATAAATAAAAAAGCTGTTATTAATTTCATTAAATCCCTTGTCATTTTTAATTAGTTTAAGATATCTTTTCCTATAGTAAAATTTAAATTTTCGATGGCATTAAGCCTGTTATTTTGAAGTGTATTTATTTGAATTGCGTTTTGTTTATAAGCATCATAAAAATCTATGAATTCTAAAAGACTTATATTCTTTTTCTCGAAATTCTTAAGCATTTCTTCAGTTAATTCATCCATATCTTTGGCAAATTTTGCATCAAACTTCTTATATAAGTTATCATTTTCCACAACATTGGCATAAGCTTGTATAATATCCGCCTTCACTCTATCTTTAGCACTTTGAACCTTTAATTTTGAACTTTCAATCTCAAATTTTGCTGTTTTAATATTGCCTTGATTTCTGTTAAAGAAAGGAAGGTCGAATTGAAGACCTACATAATTATAATTTTTAATATAGCCTCCATTTCTATCCCAACCGGCTGAAAAAGTAAGGTCGGGGATTGCCATCGACTTTTGGTATTTATAATTCATTTCATTTATGTCGACATCAGCTTGGGCCATCAATAAATCAGAACGATTAAGCAATGCCGTGTCTAATAAAGCCTGAAGACTTATAGAAAAATTGGGTATAAAACTTTTCGCAAAATCTCCAGGCAAAGGAAGAAAAAAAGTATTTGAAGTCTGCAATAATACATTAAAATCTGCCAAATTACTCTGCAGATTCGAGGTAAATACTAATCGTTCGTTTTCTAATGCAAACAAAGTAGCTTTTAATCGTAAAATATCCTTTTTAGACACGTAACCTTTCTCAGATTGTGCTTCAGAAACACTAATAAGTTTTGCAAAAGAATTTATTTCTTTGTCATAAACTTTTAATGTTTGTTGAAGATAATAGATATTATAAAAATCCGAACGCAACGAAAATTTTAGCGTCCTAAGCATGTCAAAGTAATTATATTCTTCTTTTTCGGCAGTAAATTCCGAAATTTTTATCCTTTTATTCCTCTTACCGGCAATTGAAAAGAGCTGTTGAAGTTGCACATTTGTTTCTCCGGTATTGCTCATATCAAAATAATGTTTTCCTCCAGTAGTTTGATATTCCGAATTAATAGCTCCTTGGGTAAGGCTAATTGTTGGATTATCCCAAACTTTATTTTGAATAATCTGTGCCTTTGCAGCATCTATATTATATTTTTCGGAAAGCAAGTTTAAATTCTTTTTCAGAAAAATATTTTCAGCATCTTTCAAACTTATTCTTACAGTATCTTTATAGAGTTCCTGATTAAAGCCACTCGTTTGATTAAGTATGAATAGTATCGTTATAAACAGTTTTATTTTTTTCAAAAACATTATAATATTATTATTTTAAAATTACGCTACAAAAGTACAACAAGAAATGCCTGATAGCATTAAAACAGGGTTAGAATTGCATTAGATTTGCATTAGAAAAAAATTACGAATTACGAATTACGGTTTTTGTTTATAATTTATATTATCATTTTTAAAGCTTTCCTAACAGGTTTTATTCCTGTCAGAGGGGGAAACCTGACAGGATATCAGCAAACTATATAACATAAAAAAGCCCTTGCAAAATTAATTACAAGAGCTTTATTCAATTAATAATTAATAATTAATAATTAATAATATTTTTAAATTAATTTATTGTTTTATTTCCAAAAAAATTATACAATTTAAGAGCTTTAAGTACTTTAGTCCTCTCTTTTTCAGCATTTCTTAATTATTAATTATTAATTATGTTTTTCTGTCTTAAATTATTAATTATTAATTGTTAATTATTAATTGACTTCTACCTCTTTTATTTTTATTTCGCCTGGCAAATCTACATCTTCACTTTTGAAACCTAAGAAACGGTTTAAAAGATCTCCCATTTCTAAACCTGTTACTATTTTTAATTCATCGGGAAGCCAGGTTAAAGGTTCAGGGATTATAAGTGAATCAAAAGCCGGCATACTGCCTACTTCCACATTTCCGAATCCACAATTATGAATCTGGAACGTTTTTGAAGAGTCGTAAACTCCTCCAAAAACTACTAAAGCTCCAATAGCCAATGGAACTACTATTGCATCTTTGTCAGGGTCGATATGCGACTGACGGGTGTTGAAAATTGATAAATCAAAGAAATCTCCAACTCTTTCGGGTGTTTTTTTATAAATAATCATTAAACCAGCTATTACAGCATAACCTTCTTCGCACCAAAGTACACGTGCTGCTTCTAACAATGCCGACTGTTCATCAAGATCGGTTTTTGAATCGGCCGAAAACTTTACTTTTTTTTCGAACAAATCAATTTTTAAATCATAAGCAGTTTTTAATGTTGCTAAATCTGGCAAAGTACCCATATTCATACTTATTGAACGGTAATTCTGAATTTGAGTACCAACAGGCAATCCTTCGTAATTAGTTGAACGACCTTTTACAAATACTACTTTATATTCATGTGTATCTTCATCATATACATTTTGAACATTAACATCGAGCATTCTGGTGATTTTTATCATCTCTTTTTCCATTGCCTTTGCTTCTCTTGTTGCATTCAACGAAATTCCTATTAAATTTACATTAATTTGATATTTTGCGAGATAAGAAGTAGAAAATGGTTTTAGAATATTGGCTTGTATAAGCACATCGGGTTTTATCAGCCCTATTCTATCCAAAGATTGCTGCGAATTTGTAATCAATTCGGCTGTTTTTTTAAAATTACCTTTTGTTTCAGTTAAAAGCACATTGTGTCCGTAAGAAATTAGTGTCATATTATTTAATTTAAAATTGTTTTTATTTACTATAATTAGTCCTGCGAAGTTAAATCAAATATGATAGCAAAGGGATTAAAAAACAAGTTATTTTTAATAATAATTATTTTTTCTTCCAGGAGTGTATTGGATGAGCTAATTGACTCTGAGAAAAAAACGTGTTTTTTTAATTTATTCTTAAGAAAACCAGAAAACTACATTTTTTTTATTTCTAAAATAAAATGGTTTTAAACAATATTTCTTAAAATAATAAAAGAGTTAGAGATATAAGCGTTACCACATTAACAAATAAAAAACAACGGAAAACCCTTGATTTAAAAGCCATTTTAGGAAAGAATTTTTCTTATAAAAATAAAAAAAAGTTGATTTGGCCCTAAAATATGGCGTATACAGCAAGACAATACATCATTAGCTAGCATATTTATGCTCAAAGCTTAAAGAAATCTTCCTAAAAATATTTTTTATTTTTAAAAACATGAAATCACAAAAGCTCATTTAAGCTTTTTTTCTACCTAATTAAAAAAGTACCGATTACATCATACTAAATAAAAATATCTTATAATCGGGGTATATTATAATATCTGTATAAAGGATATCGTATGATCGGAGCCGATTATCTTAAATCTTTTTTTGGTATCAAAAAAAAGGTTCCGATTATCTAAAATCCTTTTTGAATATCGTAAAAAAGGTTCCGATTATACGTTATCCAAAAAGGATATCGATGAGTCGGACTCTTTTACAATACTTTAGAAAAAAGGTGCTTTTTGGAGGTATTTTGGGATTTAATTGAATTTTAATTTAAAAAATGAAGAGAATTTATTATTAAATATACTTTAAAGAATAAATAATGATTTTTTAATCCGTCAGCTGCAAATCTAATTGTTCTAAGTTAGATTTCTCTTTTACACCGTGGTTGTGTTCTT